>NZ_WWIC01000108.1:0-40769 GCF_009872555.1 Streptomyces sp. SID5643 | reverse complement strand
GGCACCGCCCCGAGGGTCGGCGGGGGCGGCAGCAGTGCGACGTCCGGCCTGAGCCGCGGCGCTCCGGTGTCCGGCCCTGGCGGCCACGCCCCGGTGACGGAGCGAGACGGCGGTGGGTCGCCGTCGGCCGACGCCAAGAACTTCACCGTCCCTCCCGCCGGGCCCGGGCGGCCGGAGCTGCCAGGGCCCGGGTGGGGACGGGATCCCGACCCCTTGTTCCGGGACTACCGCGACGGCATGCGCGCCCTGCTGGCCCGGCGGCCGGAGCGCGCCGCCGGGCCCCTGCGGCGCGTACTGAGCTACGTGCGCCACGACGATCCGCCGGAGCGGCTGCTGCGCGCCGCGTCGGCGGCGCTGCTGCTCGGCGACGTCCATGCCGCCCGCGCCGCGGGGGCCCGTGCCCTCGCGGTCGCCCGCAACGCGGAGTGCGTCGCCTCCGAAGCGCGGGCCCTGGAGTACCTGGCCTACGGCGAGTTGCGCGCCGGCCGTCACGCGCAGGCGCGCGCCCACGCGGAGGAGGGCGTGCGTGCGGCGCTGCTGGCCGGCCATCGCAACACCGCGGCCAGCCACCACGCGCTGCTCGCCCTGGCCGCTTCGATCGAGGGGGACATCGCCGCGGTCGCCGGATACGCCTCGGCCGCTCTGGCCACCGCCCGCCGCCACGGCCTGGCCCAGGCGGCGACCCTGGCCGAGTGGGCCACCGCCCGCGCCGACCTGGCCCGCGGGCGCCCTCTGGACGCCGCCGACCGGCTCGGCCCGCTCGTCGGACCCGGCCCCCGGCGTGGTCACTTCGCCGTCTGGATGCTGGCCGTGCCCTGCTTCGTCGAGGCCGCGGTACTCGCCGGGCAGCCGGAGGACGCCCGGGGGCCCGTCGGCGACCTCGCCCAGTGGGCGGATTTCGGCGCCGATCCGCACGCGCCCGCCCAGCTCGCGCGCTGCCGGGCCCTGCTCGCCGCGGACGACCGCGAAGCCGACGGCCTCTACCTGCGGGCGCTCGCCCTGCACGACGGATCGGGTGGCGACTTCGAGCGGGCACGGACCGAGCTTCTGTACGGCCGGTGGCTGCGGCGCCGCCGACGGCTGCGGGAGGCCCGTGGCAGGCTCGGCGCCGCCCTGGTCGCCTTCGAACGCTGCGGCGCCGGCGCCTGGGCCGACCAGACCCGCGGCGAGTTGCGCGCCAACGGAGCCGCGTCCGGAAAGGAGCCGGCGGCGGGACTCGCGCGGCTGACCCCACAGCAACTGCGCATCGCACGCCATGTGGCCGAAGGCGCCACCAACAGGGAGGTGGCCCAGCGGCTCGCCGTCAGCACCCGCACCGTCGACTACCACCTGAGGAACGTCTTCGCCGCTCTCGGCGTGCGCTCCCGCGTCGAACTGGCCCGCATGGTCGGCCAAGAGCACCACTGAACCCCGGAAAACTCGGCGCCCGCCCGGAGAAGACGCCGCACAACCCTGGGGACCGACCGGACGGTATGCCATTCTTCGAAGCAGCACTACGCGGGTGACGACGCCGAACGGGGCAGCGCACCCGCCGGACGCCGCTGCGCCCGGACGGCGCCGGGGCCGCCGTGAGGCCGAAGCCGGGGGAGGACCGCCATGCATCCTGCCGCACGCACACGTACGACGTTCCGCGCCGGGCCGACACCCGTCCCGCAGCCGCGGTCCCGGCGCATCCGGTCGCTGATCGACGCCGACGCGCTGCGCGTCCTGCACCGCGCCGCCCGCGTCCTGCTCGACGACCTGCCGGATCTGACCGACCGGCTGCTGGCGGTGCTGCGCGAACAGGAACCGGCGTACCGGACGGCGCTGGAGAACGACCACGCCGCCACGTGGCAGGAGGCCTACCGCTCGCTGCGGCACAGCGTGACGTCGCTGCTCGACCCGCGTGGCACCCGCGAGGCCGCCCACCGCTGCACCTGGCGGATCGGCGTCACCCGCGCCGAGCAGGGACTGCCGCTGGACGCCCTGCTGCACGCGTTCCGGCTGGGCGGGTCCCTGGTGTGGCAGCGGCTGGTCGAGGAGACCACCCGCTCGGAGCCCGAGGACATCCGGCTGCTCGTGCACGTGGCCACCGACGTGTGGAACTTCGTCGACGAGCACTGCACCCTCGTGGCGGACGCCTACCGGCAGGCCGAGCGGCAGCTCGCCTGGCGGCGCGAGAACAGGGTGCGCCTGCTGGCGGCGGCCCTCCTGGACGGCACGAGCCGGATCGCGGACCTGCCCGAGACGGCCGAGCGACTGGGTCTGCCGGAGCACGGCCGGTACGTCGTCGTCGCGGTCGCCGGGGGCCGTCCGCAGGCCCCCTCGCCCGTCCGCAGCGCCTACTGGCACGCGGGAGTGGACGTGGACCACGGCATCGTCCTGGTCGGCGACGAGGGGGCCGGCGAGGCCGACCGGGATCCCGCCGCGGCACTGGCCCTGTCCACCGACGGCCCCGCCGGCAGCCGGATCGGCGTCGGCAGCGCCGTGACGGGACTCGCCGCCGTCGGCGACGCCCGGCGCCTGGCCGACCTGGCCCTGAGCATCTGCCCGCCGGACGGCGGCACGGTCCGGCTCACCGAGCATCTGCCCGAGGCGCTGGTCGTCTCCTGCCCGGAGCTCGGCGCCACCCTCACCGAGCGGGTGCTCGGCCCCCTGCTGCGCCTGGACCCCGCCGACCGGGACGTCCTGCTGGACACCCTGGTCGCCTGGTTCGCCTGCGACGGTTCCGCCCAGCGGGCCGGTGAACGGCTCTACTGCCACCGCAACACCGTGCTGAACCGGCTGCGCCGCTGCGAACAGCTCATCGGCCGCTCCCTGGCCCGCCCCCACGACGTGGTGGAGATCAGCCTCGCCCTGACGGCCCGCCGGCTGCTGCGCGGCTGACGCACCGGGGGCCCCACGCACCGCCCGCTGCCTGGGAGCGGCGGCGGGCACCCCCACCCCTGCCCGGCATCCGCCCGCGCCGCGCGTCCCCGCCCCTGGGCAGCCGCACAATCCCCGCCGCGACCCGTTGGGACCACGCAGCCACCCGGCCCGGACACCTGTACCGCCCGCCCGGGCCCGTGCTGTCGTGAGCTGCCCTTCCCCTGAAGCACCCGTGCCCGGCGGCACGGACCCGAGGAGTCGTGATGCCCCAAGCACCACCGGACGACGAGCCCGCCCTGCACGTCGAGGGTCTCGACGTGACCTACGGGCGCGCCCTGTCCGCCCTGCGCTCCGTGTCACTGACCGTCCCGCACGGCACGGTCGTGGCCCTGCTCGGCGCCAACGGCGCGGGCAAGACGACCCTGCTGCGGGCGGTGTCGGGCACCCTGCGCCTGCACCGCGGCGCGGTCACGGCCGGCCGTGTCCGCTACGGCACGACCGAACTCGACGGACGCGACCCGGTCGCCGCCGTGCGCGCCGGGGTCGTCCAGGTCCCCGAGGGACGCCGGGTCTTCGCCGGGCTCACCGTCGACGAGAACCTGCGCTCCGGCGGCCTCGGCCTGGGGCGGCGCCGCCCCGACCAGGTCGCCGAGGCCCGGGAGCGGGTCTTCACGCTCTTCCCGCGCCTCGCCGAACGCACCCGGCAGGCGGCGGGGCTGCTCTCCGGCGGCGAGCAGCAGATGCTCGCCATCGGCCGGGCCCTCATGGCCGCGCCCCGGCTGCTCCTGCTCGACGAGCCCTCCCTGGGCCTGGCCCCGCAGATGGTGTACCGGATCGCCGAGGTCGTCCGCGAGATCAACGCGCAAGGCACCGCCGTACTGCTCGTCGAGCAGAACGCGGGCATGGCACTGTCCCTCGCCGACACCGCCCACGTCCTGGAGGTCGGCGAGGTCCGGCTCTCCGGGCCCGCCGACGAACTCGCCCGCACGGACGCCGTCAAGCGCCTGTATCTGGGCGAGACCGACGGCGAAGGGACCGAGACCGCGCAGAGAGCCGGAACCACCGAGGGGCAGGGAGCCGCGTGACCGTCCGCACCACCGCACCGCCCGGACTCACCGTCACGGACGTGACCGTCCGCTTCGCCGGACTCACCGCTCTGGACGCGGTGTCGTTCACCGTCGCCCCGGGCTCCGTCCACGCACTGATAGGACCCAACGGGGCGGGCAAGTCCACCTGCTTCAACGTGCTGTCGGGCCTGTGCCGCCCGGCCACGGGCACCGTGCGGCTGGGGGACGCCGACCTGACCCGGCTGGCGCCCCACCGCATCGCCGCCCTCGGCATGGCCCGCACCTTCCAGAACATCGTCACCACCCAGGGCACGGTCGCCGACAACCTCATGCTCGGCCGCCACGCCCTGTCCCGCTGCGGCTTCACCGCCGGCGCGCTGCGTCTGCCGCACGCACGGCGCGAGCAGCGCGAACACCTCGCGCGCGCCCGCGAAATCGCCGAACTCACCGGTCTCGCAGAGTACTTCGACCACCCCGTCGCCCTGCTCTCCTACGGCGACCGCAAACGCGTGGAGTTCGCCCGCGCCCTCTGCCTGGAGCCCAGTGTGCTGCTGCTGGACGAACCGGTCGCCGGGATGAACGCGGCCGAACGCGCCCGGACGGTAGAGGTCGTGCACACCGTACGGGCCGAACTCGGCCTGTCCGTCGTCCTGGTCGAGCACGACATGGGTCTGGTGATGCGGCTCGCCGACGAGGTCACCGTCCTCGACTTCGGCCGCCGCATCGCGCACGGCACCCCGGACGAGGTCCGCGGCGACCCCGAGGTGCTGCGCGCCTACCTCGGCACCGGCGCCGGGCAGGAGGACGCGGCATGACCGCCCTCCTCGACAACGTGTTCAACGGCCTCGCCCTGGGCGCGGTCTACGCCCTCGTCGCCCTCGGCTTCGTCATCATCTTCAAGGCCTCCGGCGTCATGAACTTCGCCCACGGCTCCCTGCTCCTGCTCGGCGGCTACCTCACCGCCGTACTCCACGACGACCTCGGCTTCGCCGGGGCCCTCGCCGTGTCCGTCCTGGCGACGGCGGCCGTGGCCGGAGCCATGGACCGCTTCCTGCTCCAGGCCGGCGGGCCGGACCCGCACACCGCCCACGTGCAGACCATCGTCACCATCGGCGTCGACATCCTCATCCTCACCGACCTGTCGCGGCGCATCGGCGGCGATCTGCTCTCGCTGGGCGACCCCTGGGGCGACTCGGTCAGCGGGCTCGGGCCGGTGACCGTCGCGGACGGCCGTATCGCAGCGATCGTGGTCTCGGCCGTGGTCATCGCCGGTGTCTTCGCCCTGTTCCGGTACACCACGTGGGGCCTGTCGCTGCGCGCCTCGGCCGAGGACGTCGAGGCGGCGTCCCTGATGGGCGTACGGCTGGTGAGGGTCCGCATGCTGGCCTGGTGCCTGGCCGGAGCACTGGCAGCGCTGGCCGCGGTCTTCCTCGCCGCCTTCCCCGCGCCCGGCCTGGAGCGCACGACCGGGCAGATCGCCCTGAAGGCGTTCCCGGCGGCCATCCTCGGCGGCATGGCCTCGCCACCCGGCGCCCTCGCGGGCAGTCTGCTGATCGGCATGACCGAGGCGCTCGTCGCGGGCTACCAGAGCGATCTGCACGTCCTGGGCGAGGGGTTCGGGGACGTCGCCCCCTACGCGGTGATGGTGCTGGTGCTGCTGGTGCGGCCGACCGGGCTGTTCGGCGGGAAGGCGGCGGTCCGTGTCTGAGCGACTCCCGCGCGCCCGCGCGATCCGGCTGGGCCGGACCCTCGCGACCGTCGCCGTCCTGTGCGCACTGCCCTTCTACCTCGACGCGTTCTGGCTGCGCATCGGCCTGTTCTCGATGGCGGCGGCCGTCGGCGCGGTGGGCCTGGGCCTGCTCTCCGGCACAGCGGGCCAACTCTCCCTCGGCCACGCCTTCTTCCTGGCCGTGGGGGCCTACGGCTACGTCTGGCTGGCCGGTGAACCCGGACCTGGTCTGCCCACCGCCGTGGCCGCCGTCCTGGCGGTGCTGCTCGCCGGGGCGGCCGGCGGGCTCTTCAGCCCCGTCGCCGGCCGGGTGCGCGGCATCTACCTGGGCGTCGCCACGCTGGCCCTGGTCTTCCTCGGTCACCACGTGCTGCTGACCGCCGACTCCGTCACCGGCGGCTTCAACGGCCGCTCGGTGCCGCCGCTGGAACTGGGCGGCTTCTCCTTCTCCACGGACTCCGAACTGACCCTGCTCGGCGTCCCGTTCGGCGCCGAGGAACGGCTCTGGTACCTGGGACTCGCGCTGTTCGCGGTCACCTGGTTCACCGCCCGCGGCATCCTCCGCGGCCGTCCGGGACGTGCTCTGGTGGCGCTGCGCGACAGCGAGACCGCGGCCGCCGTGATGGGCGTGAACGTCCCCCGCTACCGCTCGGCGGCGTTCGTGGTGTCGTCGATGTACGCCGGCCTGGCCGGAGTGCTGATCGCCCTCTCCTTCCGCCGCGTCGTGCCCGACTACTTCGGCCTGGTGCTGTCGGTCGACTACCTCGCCATGATCGTCATCGGCGGGCTGGGATCGGTGGCCGGAGCCACCGCAGGCGCCGTCTTCGTCACCGCGCTGCCCCTGCTGATGACCCGCTACGCCGACCAACTCCCGCTGGTGGCAGCCCCCGGCACCACCGGCGCCACGGTCGGACCCACCGAAGCCGCCCGCTACCTCTACGGAGCGGCGATCGTCCTCATCCTCCTTTTCGCCCCCGACGGCCTGCACGGCCTGGCCCGCCGCCTGCGCGCACGCCTGCGCAGCCGCCGGACCACCCCGCCACCCTCCGGTACCACCACCCCGTCCCAGCCGCCCACGCCGGCCGTACGAGCCAAGGAGCCCACCCCGTGAAGCCCACCAGCCACACCCCACCACGCACCAGAACGCTTCTGGCCACCGCCCTCGCGGCCCTGTTGCTCGCGGGCACCGGATGCAGCTCCAAGGCCGACTCCGCGGGGAGCACCGCCGACGGCGCCGACGGCATCAAGACCGGCCCCGGAGTCTCCGGCAGGACCATCAGACTCGGCGCACTGACGGACCTCACCGGCCCCTACGCCACTCTCGGCAAGAGCATCGTGCAGGCCCAGCAGATGTGGGCGGACGAGGTCAACGCCCGTGGCGGCATCTGCGACCGGCGCATCGAGATCGTCGTCAAGGACCACGGCTACGACGTCCAGAAGGCCGTCACCGCCTACGCCGACCTCTCCCCGGACGTCGTGGCACTGCCCCAGGTCATCGGTTCGCCCGTGATGGCCGCCCTGCTCGACGACATCGAGCGGGACAAGGTGCTCACCTTCCCGCAGGCCTGGGCCGCCTCCCTGCTCGACCGCGAGGCGGTGCAGGTCCTGGGCACCACCTACGACATCGACATGATCGCCGCGGTCGACTTCCTCACCCGCACCAAGGGAGTCGCCAAGGGCGACACGATCGGCCACGTCTACTTCGAGGGCGACTACGGCGCCAACGCGCTGGAGGGCTCGCGATGGGCCGCGAAGAAGGCAGGCCTCAAGCTGGCCGGACAGAAGATCAAGGCCACGGACACCGACCTGTCCGCGCAGGTATCGGCCCTGCGCAAGGAGGGCGTCAAGGCGATCCTGATCAGTGCGGGACCGGCCCAGACGGCCTCCCTGGTCGGCGTCGCGGCCTCCCGGGGCCTGAAGGTTCCCGTCGTCAGCAGCGCCCCCGGTTACGCCCCGCAGCTGATGAAGACCCCGGCCGCCCCGGCCCTGGCGGCCATGCTGAACGTGGTCAGCGCCGCACCCGCGGTCAGCTCCGACCTGCCCGGGGTGCGCAAGATGGTCGCCGCCTACAAGAAGAAGTACCCGGGCTCCCTCGTCGACTCGGGCGTGCTCTCCGGCTACAACGCGGCCCAGCTGATGGGCACCGGCCTGAAGAAGGCCTGCGACAACGGCAGTCTGGCCCGTGAGGACGTGGTCAAGGCCCACCGCTCCCAGTCCGGTGTCGACGTCGGACTCGGCACCGCACAGGACTTCTCCGACAAGGCGCAGCCCGCCGCCACCTCGGCATACGTCCACAAGCCGGACGCCAAGGCGGTAGGTGCCGCGGTGAACGTGGAAGACGCCCACACCGCGCCGGGCGTCGAGCAGTACCTCGCCTCGCGCACCCGGTGACACCGGGTCCTTGATGTCATCCGTGCGGTGGCTCTTCGACCTGCCGGGAGCCGGCGAAGAGCCCCGCCGAGGATCGGTCCGTGATCGCTGATCTTCAGTACTTGGTACTGGATTGCCCTGAACCGGCGGAGCCGGCCGCGTTCTACCGGTCGCTTCTCGGTGGCACCGTCGACCAGCCGGACCCGCGGTGGGTGCTGAGCGACGCACGGGCGACGCTGCACACGGCGTCCGGTGTCGTCCTCGCCTTCCAACGGGTGACGCCCTACCGGTCGCCTGCGTGGCCCGGCCCGGCCAGACCGCAGCAGTTCCACCTCGACTTCGGCGTCGCGGACCAGGACCGTGCGGAAGAGCAGATGCCGGCCCGTGAGGCAGCGGTGCTGGACTCCGGTGAGGGCGGGCGGGGTTGGCGGATCTGTGCCGACCCGGCGGTGCACCCCTTCTGCCTGGTCCGCCACTGAGGGGCGATGCCTTCGCCTGCTCGGCCGGTCGCCTCAGCCGTACCGCAGGACGCGCGGGGCGAAGGTGCCCTCCGGGCCGTCGGCGCGGCCGACCGACCACACCGTCGCCGTGCCCGGCACCGGCGCCAGCCGCAGCGTCCTGGAATCGCCCTCGCCGGCCACTGCCGGTTCGGCGTACCCGGTGAACGACTGGCCGTTCCAGGCGAGGAAGTCCGGCCCGGGTACCCACGGGGGAGTGCTGCCCGGCGGACCCCACTTCTGCGAGCGGGCCACCGAGACCCAGCCCAGTCCACCGGACGCGCCGGGCACCAGTGAGGTGATGCCGCCGAAGTCGGTGGGGACGGTCACCCGGTTCCACGCCTGCCCGTCCCAGCGGACCAGCAGGGGCGGAATCGGCCGCCCCACCGGCCCGCCGACGAACCCGGCCGTGCCCCCCGCCCACACCTCCGTGGGCGAGACCGCCAGCACACTGCCCACGGCCGACCGCGGGAACCCGTCCACGATCGTCTGCTGCCACGCCTGCCCGTCCCAGTGCGACACGGCCGCACCCGAGGCCGTCTCGCCCGCGGCCCAGACGTCGTCGGCCGCGAGGACGTGCAGGCCGTAGACGGCTCCCGGCGGTGCCGGCACGTCCTGCCAGCCGCGCCCGTCCCGCCGCAGCAGCACCTGCGCGCCCTCCCGCGAACCGATCAGCCAGGTCTCACCGCCGCCGGTGACGACCTTGGTCAGCACCACGCCGCGCGGCGGCCGGCTCTCGGACCAGGCGTCGCCGTCGAAGCGGAGCAGGCGGGCCGCGCCCGCCGTGTCGCGGCCGATCGCCCAGAGAGCGGCCGGTGAGGTGCCGGCGACCGACAGCAGCTCCCCCTGCCAGCGGATCCCGGGCAGGCTCTGGCGATGCCACGCCGTGCCGTCCCAGCGCAGCGCCAGCGGGAAGCCCGGCGCCTCACGGCCCACGGCGTCGGCACCCACCGCCCAGGCCCGGTCCGGCCCGAACGCCACGGCCTCGTTCAGCCCGGCCTGCGGACGCACCTGCGCCGGGACCGGAACGTGCTGCCAGGACGTGGTGTCCGCCCCGGCCGGGCTCATGCCGGCCAGGATCGTCATGGCGACGGCGAGGGCCGCGACGAACAGTCTGCGTGCCATGGTCAGCCTCCCAGCCGCTCACTCATCAGGTTGGGTCTGGAGCCGTAGATCTCGACGGTCCCGAAGGACAGCAGTGAGGACCCGGCCCTCGCGAGCGCCCGAGGCCGGACGTCGATCGCGTCCGTGCGTTCGGGGCCGTGGGTGAAGGTGGTGCGGGGGCCGTCCACCCGCGCGTACTTCGACCGGAACGCGAGGTCGCTGCGCACCGGCAGCCACAGCGCGCCGTCCGGACCGCGCACCATGGCCTCGGTGTGGGTGTCGCCCAGCGGCGGGTACGAGGTGCGCCAGGTGTGCCCGTTCCAGGTCATCAGATAGGTGCGGGACACGCCGTCGGTGTACCGACTGCCGCCGACGGTGACCCGGCCGGACGGTTCGGGCAAAATCGTGTGCACGTTGCTGTCCGGCGGCAGCGGCACCTTCGCGTCCCGCCACGTCGTGCCGTTCCAGCGCAGCAGGGTCGTCCCGGTGCTGGTGTCCCCCCAGGCCCAGGCGTCGGCGGCGGAGCGTGCGGTGATCCCCATGACGTACCGGACATCGTCGGGCGTGGACTGCGCGGTCCAGCCGGAGCCGTCGTAGTGCAGCACCTTCAGCCCGGTGTCGTCCTCTCCGACCACCCACGCGGCACCCGGCACGGCGGCGAAGTCCTGGTGGGTCCACAAGGTCTGCGGCAGCGGCACGGTGCTCCAGCCTTCCGCGGTCCGGCGCAGGATCGCGCCCGAACCCGAGCGGTTGTACAAGGTCCACATCTCGTCGCCGACGAACTGCACCTTGCCGAGCAGGCCCGGTTCCCCGGCGCCGGGGAAGCCGGTGTCCCGGTTCCACGCCGTGCCGTCCCAGCGGTACATGAGGGGCCTCGGCCCGTCGGCGGTGTGCTCGTACCCGGTCGCCCACGCCTCGTCCGGCCCGCGGGCGGCGAGGTCGGACACCGTCACCGGCGGGGCCGCCGCCGGCACGGGCAGCGCCGACCAGCCGGGCGTCACGGCCGAGGCGGGAGACACCACCGAGGCACATGCGATCACGAGGCAGACGACGACCGCGCGAAGCCCGTTCACGAGACCTCCCCAGAACGCGAAGGCCGCTCACCTTATGGCGGCTCACCTCTGCTGAACAGACGTCACACGGCCAATCAGACGTTCGCGGACGGGTGGTTGTGCGCTGAGGCGGGCGCGCGAGATCGTACGGGACGAAACTGCCGGTGTCGTCCGTTGGAGGACCTCCGTGACCGATGTCGCGCCCGCGTCGCTGCCCGCCCCGCCCTACTACGCCGTGGTGTTCACCGCCGTGCGGACCGCAGGCGACAACGGTTATGCGGAGGCGGACGAGCGGATGATGAAACTCGCCGCCGACCAGCCGGGATTCCTCGGTGTCGACTCCGCCCGGGGTGCCAACGGCCTGGGGGTCACGGTGTCGTACTGGAGGGACGAGGAATCGATCGCGGCGTGGCGGAATCACGCTGAGCACGCCCTGGCCCGTGGGCGTGGACGCGAGCACTGGTACGCCTCGTTCGCGCTCCACGTGGCCAAGGTCGAGCGTGCCCACGGGTTCACCCGCTCCGCGGAGCAGTGACGGCACCACCCCGACGCGGCGGCGGTGCTACCGGTCCCGGGCGAGGGCGGGAGGCATGCTGGTGGCCGTGACCGGCGTGCGCGCGGCGCGGGTGCCGCGACGGCCGAACGGGGCCGAGGGACCCGCGTCCCGGGACAGGTGAGGGGCATCAGGTGGCGGACGACCGGCGAGCGGAAGTGCCGCCCGCAACGGAGGCCGCCGTGCGGGCGGACCGTCTCAAGGAGCGGATCTACGCGACCATCACGATGATCGCGGTCGTGGTCGGACTGTCCCTCGGCGACGTGGGTTCCCTCGGCGCCGTCGCCACGGTCCTCACCACCGCACTGGGGCTGTGGCTCGCTGCGTTCGTCGCCGACCAGCAGGCCCACCGCACGATCCACCGCCACCTCGCCAGCGGCCCCGAACTGCGCCGCATGCTGTACGTCAGCAGCCCCCTGCTGTCCTGCGCCGTGGGCCCGGCCGTACTGATCGCCCTGGCCGCGCTGGACGTCCTGTCCTTGCACGCCGCGCTGCCGGCGGCGGCGGGGGTGGGCGTCCTCTCCCTCTTCCTGTGGGGCTGTCTGGGCGGGCTGCGCATGGGAGGCGGCGCCCTGGCGGCGACGGTGGCGGGCCTCGCGGACGCGGCGATCGGTGTGGCGGTCGCCCTGGTGAAGGCAGCGGCCGGGCACTGATCCGGCGCGGCACGGGGGACGGCGGCGAGCCGCATGCCGTAGGGGCGGCCCCGGCAGGCAGCCCGCATGCCCGGTGGCAGCTCCGTCTACCGCGCGGCAGCCGGGGATTCGGGGCGAGGGCTGATCGGCGTGAGCACGCCGAGGCGGTCCTCGATCTCCTGGGCAGCGGCCAGGCACAGGTCTTCCCGGAACGCGCGCCCGATGATCTGTACGCCGGCGGGCAGTCCGTCGCCGAGTCCGGTCGGTACGGCGACCGCGGGGACCCCCACGAAGCTGGTCACCGTGCACAGGCGCATGCCCTGGGCGACCCGCTCCCGCCCCGCTTCGTCGCGTGACTCCAGTCCCGGCACGACGGGCGGCTCGGTGAACACCGGGCCGAGCAGCAGCGGGTAGTCGTCGAGGAACTCTGCCCACGAGCGGCGGATGCCGAGCCAGGTTCCCATCAGCTTCGTGAGCTCTGCGGCGTTCGCAGGCGGAGTCTTCTCCATGGCCATCTGGATGTAGCGGTCTCCGCCTGCGCCGAGCAGTTTCCGCACCACCGGCCAGGTCGGCGCGAACTCGGTCACGGTGATCCGGCCGTATGCCTCGAGTGCCTCGTCCAGCCGCGGAACGTCCGCCATCTCCCGTACGTCGTACCCTGCGTCGCGCAACGCGTCCGCTGTCGCTGTGACGGCCCTGCGGACGGTGGGGTGGACGCCGTGGCCTCCGGGGTCGGCGACGACCGCGACCTTGACCGGCCCCGGCAGCGGTTCGCCGTAGAGGGGCACGGGTACGGCCCGCGGGTCCCGGGGGTCGGTCCCGGCCAGCGCCTCGTATGCCAGCCGCAGGTCGGCGACCGTACGCGCCAGGGGTCCGTCGGTGACCAGCATCTGTGAGGCTGGTCCCGGGTCGTCCGGGCCGAGGACGCGGTGGTCGGCGGGGAACCGCCCGGTGGTCGGCTTCAGCCCCGTCACGCCGCAGAACGAGGCTGGGATCCGTACGGATCCGCCGGAATCGTTGCCGAGACCGAGTGCGGCCATGCCGGTGGCGACGGCCACTCCGTCACCGCCGCTGCTGCCGCCCGGGGTCCGGCTCCGGTTCCACGGGTTGACGGTGTCGCCGAACAACTCGCTGCGGGTGTGCATCCCGGCCACGACGAGAGTGGGCATGTTGCTGTGGCCGATCGGTATGGCTCCCGCCGCGCGGAGCCGGGCCACCGGGGGTGCGTCGGCCGGAGCCACCAGGTCGCGGAAGCGTGACGTCCCGAGTGTGGTCGGCACGCCCTCGACAGCGGTGGTCTCCTTCACCGTGAACGGCACGCCGGCCAGCCGCCCGAGTTCCTCGCCCGCTGCTCGCCGCCGGTCCGTCTCGGCCGCCGCCTCACGGGCTCGCTCGGCCATCACCTGCGTGACCGCATTGAGCTGCGGATTGACCTCGCCAATGCGTTCCAGGTGACTGTCGACCAGTTCGAGGGCCGACATCTCCCCACCTCGGACCGCCTCCGCCTGGGCGGCGGCCGTCATCGCCCACAGGGCGTCCTGCCTGATCATCGCGCTTCCCCTCCACGTGCCGAAGTGCTCGTGGCCGAACCCTAGCCTGGAAGCGATACGATCGTATCGGAATAAGGAGGCTGACCACGCATGCCCAAACAGGTGGACTACGAAAACCGACGCCGCCGGATCGCCGAGGCCGTCTGCCTCCTCGCCGACGAACACGGACCGGAGGGCGTGAGCATGCGCGACGTCGCCGCCCGTGCGCAGGTCTCACTGGGCGCCGTTCAGCGGTGCTTCCGCAGCAAGGGCGAGATGCTCCTCTTCGCCGTCGACCACGTCGGCGAACGCATCACCGACCGTGTGAGGACCCGCCTGGCCGCAAGCCCGGCCCAGTCGGCCGCCACCGCCCTGGGCCACGCGGCCGACGAGATCGCCCTGCTCCGCGAAGAACACCGCGCCGAAGCACGGATCTGGCTCGCGTTCATCGCTCAGGCCGCTGTCAGCGAGCCACTCGCCGGCCCGCTGAGAACCAGCTACGCGGCGCTCCAGAGCCTCCTCGCCCGCCTCATCACAGAGGCCACCGGCAACGGCTCGGCCGACGAAGGTGCTACGCCCCCCGACCCGCAGCACGAGGCCTGCACTCTGCTCGCCCTCGCCGACGGTCTCACCACCCATGTACTCGTAGGCCACTTGACCGAAGCGGAAGCCGAGGAAGTCCTGCACACGCATCTGGCCGGCCTCTGGCAACGCCTCGGCACCACCCGCCTCCGAAAGACCATCTGACATCAGGGCACTCATCGCCTCGCTCGTGCCGTGCCGGCTGCACCGGGCACCAGGGCAGGGGAGCTGCCACAGGCACCAGGTCGTGCCGCTTGTCCCTGTCGAGGTGGAACGCCCCGTACAGGTTGAAGTCCGACCAGAACAGCACAGGTTGAAGTCCGACCAGAACAGCACAGATCGAAGTCCGACCCGAACAGCACGGTCAGGCTGCGCCGGTCTTCGCTGCACCGGCGACGTGGACGCCGTCTTGCGGCAGAGCCGGTAGCCGTACCGGGTGGTCACCCCGCACCTCCCGGGCACGGGGCTTCGCCGTTCAGCTCAAGTTCTCGACCTCGCCCCACAGGGCGGCCTCGCAGTCCGACGGGCCGCGCGGCTGCGGCCGGCAACCACCCGCTGCCTACGCCCCGTTGCGGTTCGCCACCGGGCGCTGCCACCACGGGGCCGTCGCGTCGCGCAGGGTGTTGGTGCCGCAGTGCACCTCACCCATACCGAGGTGGTACGTGTACCAGTCGTCGATGTACGAGACCTTCAGCCCGACCCGCTGGTAGGCGGCGGTGACGGCTTCCGTGAAGATGTCCTTGCCGCCGATGACGGGTCCCCACTGGCGGGGCGCGAGGTAGCGGTCGCGTGCCAGGAGCACGCCGTTGACCGCACCGGGCACGTAGGCGCTGGTCGTCACCGTCGCCGGAGCCGCCGCACCGGGGGCGGGATTCTGCGCGAGCCACTTCTGCTGGCCCTGCTCCCGGAGGCTGTCCACGAGGTCGGAACCGGCGCCCATCCGCGTCAGACGCGGCACGGGAACCTCCTGGCCGTCGGCGGTCAGAGCCTCCGAGTCACGGGTGTACAGCGCGGGGACCCGCACGATCTCCTCGTCGGTGACCCCCGTCTCGCGCTTGAGGATCTCCAGGTTGGCCGCGATGCGCCGCGCCGCCATCTCGTTGTCTGCCACCAGGTGGCGGGAGGCGAGGGCCTGGTCGATGGTCTCCTTGGGCGCCGGAGCGCCACTGCGCCCCGGCACGGAGAACATCTTCGTTCTGCCGTGGCCGTCGCGCTTGGCGTCGCGCAGCAGTTGCAGCCCCGCCTTCGGGTCGGCAACGCCGATGCGCCAGCCGCGCGGGGTGTCGGCGGGCAGGAACTGCACGAACTCGTCGACGTGGCCCACGCCCAGCCAGGAGGTGTCCAGCAGCAGTGGCTCCTGCAACCCCTGCGCCGCGAGCATCGTCCGCATCACCTTCGACGGGCGCGCCCCGCTGTCCTTGCGCTCACCCATGATGATCCGTCCGGCCGGGAAGGAGCGTCCGCCGTGCGCGTAGGGCGGGACGGTCTCCAGGTTCCCCATGGAGTTCAGCGACCAGTCGTCGGGCTCCGCCCCGTCGGTCACCTGCACGACGCCGACGTCCCGGCCGCGCATCCTCTCGAACAGCTCCCGGCCCGCATCCCGGTCCGGCTGGGCGGAACGCAGCATCACGCGCATCACGTGCCGCTGACCGCCCGGCCCGGTCATGCTGACGTAGGCCGGTTCGACGAAGTCCTGGGCCCAGCGGTCGGCGTACATCTCGAAGGTGACCAGAGGCGTCGTGACCCCGGCCTTCTCGACCTCCTTCTCCAGAGCGGCGACGAACTCCCGCTGGAGACGGCTGTCCGGGCCGTTGCCCTGGACCTTGGACACCATCACCTGCTGGGTGTCCTGAAGGTGGTGCTGCGTCAGCAGCGGCGCGACGCGCAGGGTGACGGCGTCGGAGGTGGATGTCCGACCGGACGTCACCGTCAGCCGGATGACCGCACGGCCGTCCCACTTCGCGGTGTCGCGGACGACGTCGGTGGCCTCGACACCGAACTCCACACCGGAGCGCAACTCGGCGGCCGTCAGCCGGGTCGCGGACGTCACCGGGATCCACTGGCCGGCGCGCCGGAGGAAGAGGTGCGCGTGCTTGCCGCCCGTGGCCATCTTCAGACTGCCCGTGGCGTTCGCGGGGAGGCCGGGCAGGGGCACGGAACGGACCCGGGCGAGGTCGGCGGTGTCCTCGGTGCCGTTGACCTTCGTGTCGGAGGCGTCGTTGCACGCGGCCAGCTTGGCGTCGGTCAGGGGCTCGCCGTCGGGCGCCTTCACCGGGCACCGCTTGGAGTCGTCATCGATGTTGGGCAGGAACACGGCTCCGCGGTCGACGGACCAGGCGTCCTCCCCCGTCTTGTCGCTGCCGCCGGTGACATCGACGCGCCCGTCGCGGTTCACATCCGCCCGCAGATCGGCGCGTACGCCCGTCTCGGCGGCGAAGGCGGAGCCGGCCGGCCCCGCCAGCACGGATCCGGCGGCAGCCATGGCCAGGACCACTGACCCGGCCGGGTACAGACGCGAACGTATGGGTCTGGGTGAACGCACGGCACGTTCCTCTCAGTTGCGGGGGGGGGCTCCGCCCTACAAGAGGTGGAACTGTGCCTGTGCGTTCACTGTGGTGCGAGAGTTGCTCCGTCGGCGCTTCAGGCGATGGACGCCGCGATGACGGCCGACACGGCGAGGTTGCACGACGCCGTCACCCAGACCGCGGGATGAGGCTCCGTCTCGACCAGCGTCGCACCCAGGCGGCCCGGGGTGACCAGGTCGACCAGCAGGAACGCCAGCGCCATCATCACCAGCCCCAGCAGCCCGAACGCCGCGGTCGAGACCAGCCCCTTGCCGAAGTCCTCGTACGTCGTCCATATCGACGTGAACACGATGCCGCCGATGCCCAGCAGCGCGGAGCTGAGGACCGTGGCCGCGTTGCGGTTGCGCTGTTCCCAGATCTGCCGCCCGAGCTTTCCAGGCGTCAGCACGTCCACCAGGACGATGCCGAGGAGCAACAGGACCAGTCCCAGACCGCCGTACGCGGTGGCCCGCCCGAGTCCATTGACGATGTCGCTCATGGGATTGCCAACTCCGAAGCGTAGAGATCAAGGAGAGGCAAAATGTAGCGCACACGTGCAGACCGCAGACGGGCGCCCGGTCATCCGTGACGCCGACCAGTTTCTCCACTTCCGGGCGCCGCGGGAAGGACCCCGGCGATCATGGCCCGATGGAGACTCGCTTCCTTGGCATACCGGAACTCGCCGAAGTCCCTTCCGTGGCCGTCGTGGTCGACGTCATGCGTGCCTTCACGGTGGCCGCCTGGGCCTTCGCCCGAGGGGCGGAGAAGATCGTTCTTGCGGAGTCGCCGGAGGACGCCCTGGCGCTCAAGGCACGTCACCCCGGCTGGGTGGCGCTCAAGGACGGTCCGCCCGCGCCCGGGTTCGACGCCGTCAACTCCCCGGGAATGCTGCGCTCCGCCGAGCTCGCCGGGCGGACCGTCGTGCAGAAGACGACGGCGGGGACGGTCGGCGCCCTCGCGGTCAGGGAGGCGTCGCTGGTGCTGTGTGCCGGCTTCGTGGTGGCGGAGGCCACGGCCCGGGTCCTGCGGGCGCGCGGGTGCGACCGCGTCACGTTCGTGGTCACCGGCGAGGGCGGGCAGGCCGACGAAGACCTGGCGTGCGCCCAGTACATCGCCCTGAGGGCCACCGGGACCGGCACGGAGGCGACCGGCTTCCTCAGGCGCGCCGGTGCGTCGCGTGCCGCGGCCGAGCTGACGGACGGTGTGCGGCAGGGTGTCCACCCCGACGACGTCGCGCTCTGTCTCGAACTCGACCGGTTTCCCTTCGCCATGGTGGCGATCTCGGAAGACTCCCTCATGGTCCTCCGCCCCTCGGTGCAGAGCGCCGGACCGGGCCGGTGATGCGGCGGCTCGCGGACCAGGGGCGGGGGCCCCTGCCACGCCAGGTCCAGGGCACCGTAGGGTCCGCGGTGGCGGGTCGATCCGGCGCAGGCAGCGAGCGACCTGGTGGCCTCCACGTGAAGGGAAAGGAATCGACAGTCATGCGCGTCATCGTGGCCCGCGGCCCGGGGGAGGAGTTCCGGTGAGCGGAGCCGAGGAACCCGGACCCGTCCTCTTCCACACCAGCGGCCGTGCCGCCCACATCACGCTCAACCGCCCGCGGGCCCTCAATGCCCTGACGCACACCATGGTCCGCCGCATCGACGAGGCCCTCACCGAGTGGGCACGGGACCCCGCGGTGGGAACCGTCGTCATCACCGGCGCGGGAGAGCGGGGCCTCTGCGCCGGCGGCGACATCCGTGCCATCCACGACGACGCCCGTGACGGCGACGGCACGGCCTCCGCCGCGTTCTGGCGCGACGAGTACCGCCTCAACGCCCGCATCGCCCGCTACCCCAAGCCGTACGTCGCCGTGATGGACGGCATCGTGATGGGGGGCGGCGTCGGTGTCTCGGCGCACGGCAGCGTCCGTGTCGTCACCGAGCGGTCCCGGGTCGCCATGCCGGAGACCGGGATCGGCTTCGTGCCGGACGTGGGCGGTACCCGTCTGCTCGCCCTGGCTCCCGGGGAGCTGGGCACGCATCTCGCTCTGACGGGTGCTCAGATCGGTGCTGCCGATGCGCTCTTGTGCGGGCTCGCGGACCACTACGTGCCGGCGGCCGCACTGCCGGAGTTCCTCGAAGCCCTGGCCGGGCTGCCCGTGGAGGAGGCCCTCGACGGGCATGTGCGGACACCTGCGCAGGGCGTCCTTGCCGCCCGGCGCGACTGGATCGACGACTGCTACGCCGCCGACACCGTCGAGGAGATCGTGCGGCGGCTGCTCGCGCACGGCGACCCCGCCGCCAAAGAGGCCGCGGAGACCCTGCTCACCAAGTCGCCGACCGCCCTCAAGGACACCCTCGCCTCCCTGCGCCGTGCCCGGACGCTCGGGTCGCTGGAGCCGGTTCTGAACCAGGAGTTCCGTGTCTCCTGCGCCGCCCTGGATCTGCCCGACCTGGTCGAGGGGATCCGCGCCCAGGTCGTCGACAAGGACCGCCGGCCGCGCTGGTCGCCGAAGAGCCTGGACGAGGTCACCGACAGCGATGTCGAGCGCTTCTTCACTCCTCTCGGAGCGCGTGAACTCGGTCTCTAGGCGGAGTGCCGGGGGCGGCGAGGCCTCCGGCACGCCGTCGTCTTCACGACAGGTCAGAGCATCAGCAGCAGCCGCGTGTTCGGTACGAGCTTCCGGTTGACGCTGGTGCTCTGCACGAAGATGGTGAAGTCGTCATTGTGGTCCGGCTTGACGCGGGCTTCCGCGTCGGGCAGGCCGAGCAGGCTTCGCGCCGCCGGCCCCGTGTACACGCGGTCCGTCTTCTTCTCCAGCACCGCGATCTGCTTCCGCGCCTGGATCTTCTCCGACTTGCTCAGCTGGTAGAACGCCGCACCGGTCCGGTAGGTGTGCCCGCACTCGATGACCCACTCCCTGATGGCCGCGTCGCGGGCCACCGGTATCAGCTGGAACGCCGACGGATCGACCGGCGTGAGGCCGGCCGCCTTGATGGTGTCCTTGTTGACCGCTTCCGCGCCGGTGGAGAACACCGCCCGCGATCCCCGGATGCCCTGGGTGCGGCCCATCATGAAATTCTCGGTGGCCTGCCGGATGACCTGCCCGGCCTCCTCCAGACCCTGCGTGCTCGTGGCGTCCCAGATGGCGATGTTGTCCCTGGGGAATCCGCACTGCATGGCCTCGCGCTTGCCCATCTGGTCCGGCACCAGGACGGCCAGCGTCCAGTTGTCCTGCTGGGTCTCGATCATCCGGGCCACGGCCTTCACCAGCTCCTGCGGATCCCTGGCCGGGGCGTCAGGGCTACGGTGACTGGCGTTCTCCTGCCCGTCGGTCAGCACGAACGTCAGGAAGCTGTGGTCGCCGTACAGCTGGGCCGTCTGAGCGAGCTCGTGCTGTGACTTCAGCGCGGCTGCCAGGAGGGCCGTCATGCCGCCCGTCCGGTACAGCTGCTTCAGCGACGGCATGCGCAGCACGTCCTTGTCGTAGATGACGCACTGCACCTTGTCGGCGAAGACGTACACCGTGACACGGGTTTCCTGGTCCAGTTCCTTGGACCGGCGGGCCAGATACGCGATCTGCTGGTCGGCGACCTCGACGACCTTGTGGCTCAGGTGCGACATGGACGAGCTGGCATCGAGCACTAGAGCGACGTGATTGATGTAGTTCTGGCTTCCGGACATCACAACTCCCCCTCGTTCCGGTGTCCCGGTTGGATGTTTTTACCTTCTCACCCACCACTGACAATCGATCTTGGTCCGGCGCCGGGGGGGGAGGGAGGCGTGGGATCCGTATTCGGGGGTATCCGCTTGCCGCTGGACGGGGAAGGGCTGCGACACCTGGGGAGGTCGAAGCGGCCCTTCCCCCGCGCCGGCGCGGGGGGACCGCCGGGTGCGGGGAGCCCCGGCGTCACGACAGCAGCATGCGCGTCCATGCAACGGCCAGGACGAGGCAGGCGAGGGTGAACAGGCCCTGCACGACGGCGGTGACGGGCATCCTCAGACGGGCGTGCACGAAGGCGCCGGCCGCCGCCAGGGCCGGAGCGCCCCAGACGATGAGCCAGGTCGCAGCCGGGGTCTCGCGGGTGCGAGGGGTGGCGGAGGAGCGTGGTGACGGTGCCGTTCCCAGGCCGACCGCGAGGAGCAGCAGCCCGGCGACGACGACGATGACGGCGTCCGCGACCAGGAGCAGCAGGGCGACGGCGATGTCGGTGAGCAGGGAGGGGCGTTCGCGCCGGGACGGCGTCGAGGATTCCTGGTCATCCGTGGACGGTGAGGCCATGACCTGACTGCACCACGGAATGGCGTGTTCAGGACCGTCCCGGACCGTGGAGGAACCCGAATGTGACCATCGGTGACCCGAACCGACCAGGCCCGTCCCGCACCACGAGCCGTGCAGCGGACGGGCCCTCGCACCGGACTACAAGCGGATCACGATCAGGGCGATGTCGTCCGGGGCACCTTCGGTGACGTCCAGGCGGGCCAGCAGGCCGTCGGCCAGCTGGTCGGGCAGCAGCGTGCGGTCCGCGCGCAGAGCCGTGGTCAGCCGGGCCAGACCGGCGTCGATGTCCTCGTCGCGCCGTTCGATGAGCCCGTCGGTGTAGAGCACGAGGGTATCGCCCGGCGTGTAGGTGAGGCCGGCCTGGGGGCGGGGGACATGGTGCTCGCGTGCGCCGAGTGGCGGGTCGGTGGCCCTGTCGAGCAGCTCGCACGTCCCGTCCCGGCGGTGCAGCAGGACGGGCGGTGGGTGCCCGGCGTTGCTGTAGATGATCAGCCTGCTGCGGGTGTCGATGAGCACCTTGACCGCCGTCGCCGCCATCGCGCCGTCCACGGACCTGGCGTACAGGCCGAGGACCTCCAGCGCTTGCGCGGGGCTGGGAATGGCCCGGATGACGGCGCTCAGGGCGCTGCGCAACATGCCCATGACCGCCGCTGCGTGCAGTCCGTGGCCGACGACGTCCCCGACGGCCGCGGCATAACGGTCGGGCGGAAGGTCGACGACGTCGTACCAGTCGCCGCAGACGTTCAACGAGGTCGTCGCCGGCAGGTACCGCACGGCGATGTTGTCGTGGTGGCTCAGATCGGGGACGGAGAGCATGGCCTCCTGCAGCGTCACAGCGACCTGCCGTTCCCGGGCGTGGGCCTGGAGCAGCTCCCGGTTCAGCCGGTGCAGTTCGTCGGTGCGCGCGTACAGCTCGGCGGCCAGGCCCTTCTCCCGCGTGGTGAACTCCTCCCCGAGCTGTCCGGCCCGGCCCGAGCGGAAGAAGGCGGTGACGTCCTCGGCCCGCTGGACGATCCACTTCACCGTGCCGTCCGGACCGGGAAGCGGAGTGTGGATCTTCGACCACCACCGCTCCTCGAACCCGCCCCGCCGGCCGGGGGCGGGGATGTCGTAGCGCTGGAGCACCAGGACGTCCGGCTTCCCGGTGTCCAGGGCCCGGCACAAGGACGTCTTCACGTCCCGTTGCGGGTCGTTGGGGAAGCCGGGGCGCGGTGGCAGGGCGTCGAAGTACCGCTTGCCGATCAGGTCGCGGCTCGCCCGGCCGGTGGTCTGCAGGTAGGCCGGGTTGACGTAACGGATCACCAGGTCCGTGTCCAGAACCAGGTACGGGCTCGGCGTGGTGTCGAAGAAGGCCGTGAAGTCGATGTCCACCGTCATCACGCGCTCGCGGGCGCGGCTTCCCGTTGCAGTCTACGGGGGATCCCCCTCGTTGCCGTCCGCCGCCGGGCCCTCGTCCCGGTGACGGACCACCGCGACCGGGCACCGCGCATGGTGCAGGACGGCCTGGCTGACCGACCCCAGCAGCAGGCCCCTGAAGCCGCCCCGCCCGCGTGCTCCGACGACGAGCAGCTGCGCGTTCGCGCTCGCTTCGATGAGGGTGTGCCGCACCCGGCCGGCCACCGGCCTGCGCACCACCGTGACGTCCGGGTGCCTCGCACCGGGACCGGCGAGCGCCGCGTCGAGGACGCGCTCGGCGTGCTCCCGCAGGTGTGTCTCGTCATAGGTGACGAAGGGGGGATCGGCCGGGCCGTCGTAGACATCCGGACTCCCTGTCCGGCACGCGTGCAGCGCCGTGAGGTCCGCGCCGCGCAGGGACGCCTCGGCGAAGGCGAAACGTACGGCTTCCTCGGAGGCGGGTGAGTCGTCGACCGCCAGCAGGACGGGGCCCGCCGGGTCGGGGCGCCCCCGCACCACCAGCACGGGACAGCGGCCGTGTGCGGCGAGGTGCCCGGACACGGAGCCCAGCAGCAGGCTGCTGAACGCGCCCAGGCCGCGGCTGCCGACCACCACGAGCGAGGCCGTGCGTGAGGCGATTTCCAGCACCACCAGGGGCTCGCCCACGGTGACGTCACGGGCGATGTCCACCTGGGGTGCCACGTCGTGGGCTCGCCGCTCGGCTGCCGCCAGCGTGCCGTCGAGCAGTTCCCGCACCCCTGCCCCGGCCGGATTCCACGGGGGCCCGCTGCCGCCGGCCGGCAGGCGCGAGGACGACCGCCCGAAGGCATGCACCAGCCGCAGCTCCGCACCACGGATCGCGGCCTCATGGCTCGCCGCCCCCACCGCGTCCAGACTCGACGGTGAACCGTCGACTCCCACCACCACCGGCTTCGTCATGGCGGCACTCCTTCCTCGTGGAGGGGCCCCGGTCCGTTCCCGCGTGGGCGACCGGCGGATATGCCGCGTGGCGGACCGCGCCCGGGGTCACGACGGTCCCGGCGCCGTCATCCAGCGCCACTGGGTGAACTGCTCCAGGCTGGCCGTGCCGCCGATACGGGAGCCGTTGCCGGAGACACCCATGCCTCCGAAGGGGGCGTTCGCCGCGTCCTTGGCACAGACGTCGTTGATGTGGACCATGCCGGTGCGCAGCCGCTCGGCCACAGCGGTGGCCCTCGGCACGGAGCCGGAGTGCACGGCGGCCGCAAGACCGTACGCGGTGTCGTTGGCGATCTCGACCGCCTCCGCCTCGCTGCGGAAGGGCAGGACGGGAGCGACGGGACCGAAGATCTCCTCCGTGTACGCGGGCATGGCCCGGTCGACGTGGTCCAGGACGGTGGGCGGGTAGAACAGTCCCTCGCGTCGGCCGCCCGTGAGCACCCGCGCCCCGGCCGCCACGCTCTCGTCGACGATGCGCTCGACCCGGGTGGCCTGCCCCTCGCTGATGACCGGCCCGATGCCGACGCCCTCCTCGCGGGGGTCGCCCACACGCATGGCCAGCGCGTGTCGGACCAGCGCCTCGGTGTACGCCTCGGCCAGATCGGCGTGGACCAGGTGGCGGCCGGCGGCGACGCACGCCTGCCCCTGGTATCCGAAGGAGCTCACCGCTCCGGCGAACGCGGCGGCCTCCACGTCCGCGTCCTCGAGCACGACGAGCGAGTTCTTCCCGCCGAGTTCGAGCAGGACCCGTTTCAGCCCCTCACCCGCCACCCGGGCCACGGCCCGCCCGGCCGCGGTGGAACCGGTGAACGCGATCATGGCGACGTGGGGGTCCGCCGCGACAGCCTGCCCGGTTCCGGCGCCGCCCGGCAGGACGTGCAGCACCCCCTCGGGCAGGCCCGCGTCCTCGAAGAGCCGGGCGACGAGGACACCCCCGGACACCGGCGTGAGCGGGTCGGGCTTGAGCAGCACGGTGTTGCCCAGCGCGAGCGCGGGGGCCAGCGCGCGCACCGCGAACAGGAGCGGAGCGTTCCAGGGATTGATGACACCGACCACGCCGAGCGGCACCCGCCACGCCAGGCTCGTGCCACCCGGGGCCTGCGGCTCCAGAACCTCTCCCCGGGGCAGCGAGGCGAGCCCGACGGCGTGGGTCAGCTGGGCGAGGGCGGCGGCGATCTCGTAGTCGCCCTTGGCGGGGACGCCGGCCGACTCCCGGACGATCCACTCGCGGAAGCTGTCGCCGCGTTCCCGCAGGATGCCGGACGCCCTGAGCAGCACCCCGGCACGGTCAGAGGGAGCAGCCGCGGCCCACTCCCCGGCAGCCGCGGCGGCCCGTGCTCCGGCCCGGGCGACGTCCTCGGGCGACGCGATGCCGACCTCGGCCAGGGTGTCCCCGGTGGCCGGTTCGATCACCTGACGGGTGCCTCCTCCGGGCGCGCGCCAGCCCGAGCTGAAGATCTTCCCGGCCCACTCGGTCCGGTCCGGCCACCTCTCACCGATGACAGCCATGGGTGCCACCCTCCGTCCGGGACCGTGCCGCCGCCCTGCCGTGAGGACCGCCGGTCTGCCACGAGGCCCGCCGTCCCGCCATGAGGACCTGTTCGCGCACATCTGTCACTCTTGATGTCTAGTGTCGTAAAAAGTGAGGGTGTGGCGCACCTCGGGTTCAGGGCGCTCCCCGGCAGACGGCGCCAGGCGGGAGTGAGGCGGGATGAGGTCATGATCGGATCCGCGTCCGCCCGGGACGGGGACCCGTCGGGCGGCGGGTCGCGGGAACGGGTCGACGAGGCGGCCACGGCCAGGGCCGTCGTCGATGGTCACGGTGTCGTGACCGCGTGGAACGAAGGGGCCGGGAGACTGCTCGGATACCGGGCCCCGGAAGTGATCGGCACGAGTGGTGCCCGGCTTCTCGCCGACGCCGCTCCCCTTCACGCACCGGACGCGCTGACCGGCCTGCGAAGGTGGAGCGGGACGGCCACCCTGCTGCACCGGGACGGCCACCGGCTCACGGTCGGACTGCTGGCCCACCGCCGGGAGAGCGCCGGAGGCGAGGACTGGCTCCTGGTGGCCCCGGTGACCCGGCAGGCACCCACGCCGCAGGACGACGCGTTCGTGCGGCGCAGCTTCGCGCAGGCTCCCTACGCCCTGGCCCTGTACGACACCGGCCTGCGGTTGCGCTGGGCGAACGGGGACATGGAACGTGTGATGGGCTTGTCCGAGGCGGAGATGCGCGGCCTTCGGGTGACGGAGATCGTCCTCGACCCGGAGAGCGAGCGGGCCGAGGAGGGCATGCGCACCGCCCTGCGGACAGGTCGGCCCCAGGAGCTCGGAGCCGCGCTCCACCTCGCCGGGCATGAGCGGGAGAGCGTGTGGTCGGTCTCCCTGGTGCCCGTGCGCGACTCCGGCGGGCGGCTCGAAGGCGTCCTGCTGTCGGCGCACGATGTGACGGAGCAGTACCTCTCGCGGCAGCGGCTGGTCCTGGTCGACGACGCCAGCCGGCGGATCGGCAGCACGCTGGACCTGCCCCGGACCGCCCAGGAACTCGCCGACGTGGCCGTCCCCCGGTTCGCGGACTTCGTCACGGTCGATCTCCTGCCGTCGATCGAAGGGGGCGAGGACCCGCCGGAGGGCCCTCCGCACGGTCCGGTGATGATGCGCCGGGTCGCCTCCCAGTCCGTTCTGGAGGGCTGCCCCGAAGCCGTGGTGCCGCACGGGACGGTGGCGAACTACCCGGAGCGTTCCACAGCGGCCCGCTGCCTGGCGGAAGGGCGGCCGGTCATCGAGCACATCACCCCCGCCGCACTGGCCGACCTCGACCGCACGGCCCCGCAACGGGCCGCACGCATGCGGCAGTTCGGGTTCCACTCGGTCCTGGCGGTACCCATGCGCGCACGTGGTCTCACCCTGGGCGTGGCCACGTTCTCCCGCCATCGGCGGCCCCAGCGCTTCGAGCAGGACGACCTGCTGCTGGGCCAGGAGATCACCGCCCGCGCCGCCGTCTGCATCGACAACGCGCGGCGCTACACCCGCGAGCGTGACACCTCCCTCACCTTGCAGAACAGTCTTCTGCCGCAGCAACTGCCCGAGCAGGCGGCCCTGGACGTCGCCTCCCGCTACCTGCCCGCCAGCGCCCGGGCCGGGGTGGGCGGCGACTGGTTCGACGTCATACCGCTCGCCGGTGCCCGGGTCGCCCTGGTCGTCGGTGACGTCGTGGGCCACGGCATCCAGGCCTCGGCGACCATGGGGCGGCTGCGCACCGCCGTACGCACCCTGGCGGATGTCGACCTGCCTCCCGACGAGTTGCTGACCCACCTCGACGACCTCGTCAACCGCCTGGCCGGCGGGGCCGACACCATGGCACCGCTCGACGGCGACATCGGTGCCACCTGTCTGTACGCCGTCTACGACCCGGTCTCCGGGCACTGCACCGTCGCGCGGGCCGGCCACCCCGTGCCCGCTCTGGTGAGGCCCGACGGCACCGTCGAGTTCGTCCAGGTGCCGGCGGGGCCACCTCTCGGGCTGGGCGGCCTGCCCTTCGAATCGACCGAGCTGGAGCTCGCCGAGGGCAGTCTCCTCGTCCTTTACACGGACGGGCTGGTGGAGAACCGCGGCCGTGACATCGACGAGGGCATGGCCGCCATGCGCGCGGTGCTGGGGCGGCCGGCGCATGATCTGGAGGCCACGTGTGACGACCTGCTGAGCACCCTCCTCGCGGACCGCCCCTCCGACGACGTGGCGCTCCTCGTGGCGAGGACACGGGCCCTCGACGCGTCCCATGTGGCGACCTGGCCGGTGACGCCGGACCCCGCCGCGGTCGCCGACATGCGCAAAGCCGCCTGCCGGCAACTGTCCGAATGGGGCTTGGACGAGGCCGCGTTCGTCACCGAGCTGGTCGTCAGCGAACTGGTGACCAACGCCATCCGGTACGGCCGCCCGCCCGTCGAGCTCAGACTGATCTACGACCGCACCCTCATCTGCGAAGTCTCCGACGGCAGCACGACCGCGCCCCACCTGCGCCGGGCCCGCACCTTCGACGAAGGCGGACGTGGGCTGCTGCTCGTCGCCCAGCTCACCCAGGGCTGGGGCACCCGTCAGATACCCAACGGCAAGATCATCTGGGCGGAGCAGGCACTGCCCGCCGGCTGAGGCGTCGCCCATCGCCTTCCCCGGAACCTCTAGGACAGGATCTGACCTACACCCTCCGTACCTTCAAGGGAGCAGCACACACTCGGGAGGAAAGCGGATGACCGTACGACCGATCCCGGACGGCTACCACACCGTCACGCCCTGGATCATCTCGCGCGACACGGCCGGGCTGATCGACTACCTGAAGGAAGCGTTCGGCGCGGAGGAGATCGCGCGGGTCGTCGGCCAGGACGGCCGGATCGGGCATGCGGAGGTGCGGATCGGCGACTCGGTCGTCATGCCCTTCGACGCTCCGCCGGACTGGCCGCCGACGCCCGCCTTCCTGCGCCTCTACGTCGAGGACGCCGACGCCGCGCACCGCAGGGCCGTCGCGGCCGGCGGCACGTCGGTGACCGAGGTGACGCACCTCTTCTTCGGCGACCGGATCGGGCGGGTGCGCGACCCGCTGGGCAACCTGTGGTGGCTGCAGACGCGGGTGGAGGAGGTCAGCCCGGAGGAGATGGAACGCCGCCTCGGCGACCCGAAGTGGACCGAGGCGATGGCGTACGTCCAGGGCGCCGACTTCTTCCCGGGGCCTACGGGCGACGCACACCGGTAGGCGTACACGACATCGGCAGTGCGGACACGGCCTGGTAGGCAAGCTCGTCGAGGAACTGCCGGAGCACCTGATGCAGCACCTCGGGGCGCTCCAGGTGCACGTCGTGTCCCGCCCCGGGGACGCTCAAGGCCACTGTCCCCGGGCGCTGTTGCAGCATGGCCTCCGCCTCGTGCGTGGGCACGATGCCGGACCGTCCCAGGACGACCAGCGTCGGGCACGTGATGCTCGCCCACTCGTCCCAGAAGGAACGCCGGGCGTTCTCGGCCAGAGCTTCGATCATCACGTCACGGTCGAAGCGCGCCCACCAGCCCCCGTCGCGCTCCTCCAGCCCGCCCGCCCAGCCTTCCCCGACCGCACCGCCGCCGAAGAACTCCACGGCGGCGCGGTGCGAGGGGAACGGCGTCGGCCACGCGTCGAGCATCGCGCCGATCTCCACCTGCACGTTCGGATCGGCACGGCCCGGACCCGCCTCGACGAGGACGAGCCCGCGCAGCAGGCCGGGGTGCGCCGCGGCGGTGAGCAGGGCGGTGTGCCCGCCCAGCGACTGACCTGCCAGCACCGGCCGGTGCAGGCCGAGTTGGCCGATGACGGCGACGGCGTCGGCGACGTACGCGGCGCGGGAGACATCGCGCGGCCGGCGTTCGCTCGCGCCGTGCCCGCGCTGGTCGACGGCGACGACCCGGTAGCGGGGGCTGAGATCCCTGGCGAGGGCGTTCCATTCGCCCGCGTGACCGGCCAGCCCGTGCAGCAGCACGACCGGGGGCCCCGACCCGCCCCAGTCGCGGCAGGCGATGCGGACGCCCTCCCGGACGACGGTGCGCTCGGTCCAGGTCATGCCGGGTCTCCAGACGGTGGGGGCGATGGGTGAGCCGGCGGCGCTCGGGGGCACCGGGGTCTTCGGCTTTCCTCGAACAACCTATGCCGGACCGGGGCAGGGTGGGGGCCGTTCGAGCCGCCGTGCGGTGCTCCCTGCCGGAGGCTCCTCCTTGACCTGAAGTCCGCTTGAGCTTCTAGCGTGTCCCGTAGGTGATCTCGACGGCGGGAGAACGTGCTCATGATCCTCGTGACCGGAGCCACCGGGCATATCGGCAGTGCGCTGCTGAAGGAGTTGCTCGCATGCGGTGCAGGGCCGGTGAGGGCGTTCACCCGTGACGCTTCACGGGCGGCGTTCCCCGAGGAAGTCGAGGCGGTGGAGGGGGACTTCGCGAAGGGGGAGACGTTGAAGCCCGCTCTGGACGGGGTGCGCTCGCTGTTCCTGCCGTCGCGTACGGGCCCGGACGCCGACATCCTCGCCGCCGCCCGGCGGGCGGGTGTGGAACACATGGTGCTGGTGTCGTCCATCACCGTCCAGACCCATCCGCACCTGGGCCCCGCCGGTGAGAACCTGGCCGTCGAACGGCTGCTCCAGGACAGCGGCATGGACTGGACGGTCCTGCGGCCGACGCAGTTCGCCTCGAACGCGCTGATGTGGGCCGGGCCGATTCGCGACCGGGTGGCGGTCCGCGCGCCGTACGCGGACACCGGACTGCCCACGATCCACCCCGCGGATGTCGCGTCGGTTGCGCGGGCCGCTCTGACCGAACCGGGCCACCGGGGGCGGACGTACGCCCTGACCGGCCCCGAGCCGGTGACCGCCCGGCAGCAGGCCGAGGCCATCGCGGCCGTGCTCGGGCGGGACGTCCCGTTCATCGAGATCAGCCGGCAGGAGGCCCGGGGCCGAATGGCCGCGGTCTTCGGGGAGGAGGCCGCGGATGCGGTGCTCGACGTCACGGGCGGAGACGTCACTGACGAACTGCTGGCCGTGCGCGACACGGTGGTACAGGTCACCGGTTCCCCGGCCAGGCCGTTTCGGCTGTGGGCCGCGGAGAACGCCCACCGGTTCCGCTGAGCCGGCCGGCCGGTGAGGGTCCCCGTGCTATTCAGGGGCCATGACGCTGATCAACACCTCCGGCAGGCCCTTCGACGCGGTGCTGTGCGACCTCGACAACGTGATCCGGTTCTATGACCTGACTGGACTGGCGAGGCTGGAACAGCTGGCCGGACTGGCCGAGGGGACCACCACACGGGTGGCCTATGCGCCCGAGACGGACCTGCCGCTGCTCCTCGGAAGGATGAGCAAGGAGGAGTGGGTCGAGACCATCGTGCGGGGCCTCGTCGGTGAGGTCTCGGAGCCGCAGGCCCGTGAGCTGGGGACGGCGCTGGCCGAGGCGCCTTTCCGGGCTGACGCCGTGGTGGTCGCGATGCTTCGCCGGATACGGGAACAGATGCCGCTCGTCCTGGTGACCAACGCGACCCTGGAGCTGGAGAGCGACCTCGCATCCCTGGGGCTCTCCGACCTCGCACACCATGTCGTGAGCAGCGCGCGGGTCGGGGTGGCCAAGCCCGACCGCGAGATCTACGAGATCGCCGCCGAGCGAGCGGAGACCGCCGTCGGGCGATGCCTCTTCGTCGACGACCGGCTGGAGAACATCGAGGCCGCCGTCGCGCTGGGCATGACGGGTGTGCACTACCGCGAGCCGGAGGACCTGCGGAAGGTGCTGGCTCTCGCGCTCGGTGACTGAGGCCGCGAGGCCGCCCGGGGGTACCTAGAGGACGGGTGGGCCGGCTTCCGTGCGGCGCAGCACCGGCGCCAGTCGGTCCAGATCGGGGCCGGTCTGGATCTGCCGCTCGTCCCACCAGGTGGCACCCGCGTCACGCAGCGGGCCGATGACGTCCCTGGCCTTGGCCGCGTCCGGGGGTGTGGCGCCGCCCAGGACCAGCTCGAAGGGGCGCTCGGAGCCGGCCTGCCGGTGCTCACGCAGGTATGCGGTCAGCTCCCGGACTTCGGCCGCATCGGGTACGTGACCGTGCCGGGCCGTCTCGAAGAGCGGTACCGCGCCGTCCCAGCGCGCGGCCCGCCGCATGGGTGGGCGGCGGGGCCAGAACCCGCCGATCCACACGGGTGGGCCCGGCTGCTGCACGGTGGCGGGCAGCAGCGTCACGTCGTCGACCTCGTAGTGCCGGCCGCGGTGATGCACGGGCCCGCCGGTCCAGAAGCGCCGCAGCAACTCCAGCCCCTCGTCCAGGCGCTCGGCGAGCACGCGCGGGTCCGCGGTGTCGCCGAAACTGCGGTACTCGTCCTCGACCGGACCGCCCAGACCCGCGGCGAAGGTCACCCGGCCGCCGCTGAGGTGGTCCAGGGTGGCCACCTGGCGGGCGAGTTGCTGCGGACGGTAACGGGGGACCGGTGTCAGCAGGGTGCCCAGCCGAATGCGTGACGTCGCCAAAGCGGCCGCTGTCAACAGCATCCAGGGGTCTCCGAAAGGGCGCCCCTGGTGATGCCGGTGCAGCACATGGTCCCAGACGAAGAGCCCGTCCCAGCCGGCCTGTTCGGCCGCGGCCGCGACTTCGGCGACGTTCCGCGGGTCCGCGAAGTCCCCGAAGTTGGGGATGTTGATGGAGAAGCGCATCCCAGCAGAATGTGCGGTGGGAGGCCGACGGACAAACGGATTCCCGGCCGGGAGCCTCCCGCACCGGCGCCTGTGCACGGAATCAGCCCTGGACGTCTGCCAGCTCCGGCTTCTGGGCCTGCGGAAGATCACGCATGCGGCGCATCGGGCTCATGGCGAGGATGAGCCATGAGGGCGCGACGATCCCGGTCATGATCCACATGGCCGGCCGGTACCCGACGACATCGCCGAGCACGCCACCCAGCAGGGATCCGAGCGGGATGGTGCTGTGGTTGATCATCATGGCGGTCGCCGCGACCCGGCCGAGCAGGTGCGGTGGGCAGTAGGTCTGCCGGAAGGTGCCGACCACGATGTTCGCCACGGAGATGCCGAGCCCCACGAGGAAGCCCCCCGTCGCGAACAGCAGCAGCCCCGGCCCCGCCGTGGTCATCGGCAGCAGGAGCACGAACGGCGAGGTGGTGAGCTGAAGGAGGAGCAGCCCCCGCGCCGTGCCGAACCGCCGGGTGATCCGGGTGGCCACCAGCGCACCGACGATGGCGCCGGCGCTGCCGCTGGTGAGCAACAGCCCGACCATGCCCGGGTTCAGCCCGACCGTCCGGACCAGGAAGACGACCTGGACCGCCTGATAGCCCATCAGCGCCAGGTTGACCACGGCGCCCCAGGTGACCATCGGCCGCAGGTACCGGTCCCGGCCCACGAAGCGGAGCCCTTCGGCCATCTGCCGCCGGAGAGAGGTGCGTTCCGCGCCGGGATCACGGTCCGGCTCGACGACGCCGATCCGCCGCAGGCACACAGCCGAAACCAGGAACGTCACGGCATCGGCCGCGAGCGCGGTGACCGCGCCGAGTGCCTGGGCGAGGAGTCCCGCCACCCCGGGCCCGGCGACCTGGGTGGCGGCCGCGCTGCCCTGCAACGCGGCGTTGCCCTCCAGGAGGTCGCGGCCGTCCAGCACGATACGGATGTACGAGTGGTAGGCAGTGTCGAAACACACCGCCGCCGTGCCGCAGACCAGTGCGACGACGACCAGGTGCTGAAAGGCCAGCACGTCGAGCCAGGCCGCCGCCGGGACGCTCACCAGGGCCGCGGCGGCTGCCAGGTCACACGCGATCATCAGGGGGCGTTTGCGCCTGCGGTCCACCCATGCCCCCACCGGGAGGCCCACGAGCAGCCACGGCAGCCACACCGCCGCCGTGAGCAGGCCGACGGCGGTGGAGCCCGCGTCCAGCCCGACGACCGCGATCAACGGCAAGGCCACCACGGTGACGCTGTTGCCGAGGCCACTCACGGTTTCGCCCACCCAGAGCAGGCGAAAATCGGGTCGGCCGAAGACGCCCCGGCGCGATCGGGGCCGGGGGGACGTGCCATTCCTGGGGTTCACCGCAAGCATCATGCCGTGCTGGGATGACTCCATGCGCCCTGAGCACTGTGCTACCGGAAACCACATTCACCTGTGGCATGAGCGGGTGCTCCCGTCGAGTTCGGAACGGATCACGCTCCGGCTGGTGTTGCGTGGTTCGCTCGTCCCGGTCCTGGTCTGGGCCGGCATCGCCTGCTTCGTGTACCTTGTCTACAGCCCCGTCGCCGCCATCGTGCTCGGTGGGCTCTTCGCGGTCGCGTTCATCGTGGGGTTCAGCCTGCGGCGGAGGGCACGCCACTCCGTGCGGTGCAGCGTCTACGGTGCGCTGGGCGGAGTGCTCGACAAGTCCATGGCCGGCTTCTGAGGCGAGGAGCGCGCCTCGAGTCGCCCGCGGAGAAGGGGTAGGTGGCACGTCGCCCCGTACGGCGGCGGTCAAGCGCGCCCGAGCCGCGTGCGGACAAGGGTAGTTGGCGCGTCGGCCGGTGCGGCGGCGTCACCGGCCCACGGGATCGCCCTCGGCGCCGTCGGTCCGGGTGCGCAGGGTCATGTGGCCGCCGTGATGCAGCGGTGTGCTCAACCGTGGACGGGCCGCCTCGTGGCCCGTCCGCGCGTCGACGATATGGACTTCGCCGTGACCGCCGCGGGTGACGGCGACCCAGTCGGAGCCGGGTGAGGCGGCCACGGCCCGGCGCTGCACGCCTTCCCAGGGGGTGCCGCCGCGACGCGGAGCACCGTCCATCGCGGGCAGGGGGGAGCGGCGGACGATGCCGTCGGCGCCGAGGAGGAGCAGTTCGTCGCCGTCGGGGTGGATGCGGGTGAACGCGGTGTGGCTCCGGGCGAGGGCCAGGCGGAAGACCAGTCCGGGGCCGAGCTCCGTGAGGGACGTGTGACCCGTCCCGAGATCGTGATGCCACGCCTGGTTGGTCCACTCCGGCCACCGCAGCGGGTCGGGAGCGCCGCCGCGCAGCGTGCTCCACAACGCCGCACGCCGGGTGTCGAGGCGCAGGTACCAGCCCCGGGCGGGCGCCTCCCACGGGATCACGGCCTCGGCCAGGAGCGTGTCACCCTTCCTCCGGGCCCGGTGCACACCCTCGCCGGTGGCCACGAACAGATCTCCCGAGCCGGGGGATTGGGCGTCGCCGTGGCCGTCGTCGGGCAACGGCAGGAGCTCGCGGGGCGCAACCACGGGGCAGCCGGGCGGGGCCGCGAGGAGATCCGCGAACCGGTGTGCGGCCAGCGCCCCGGGTTCCCGGTGCCGCAGCACGACCAGCGGGTCGCCGCCGCCGAGCACCGTCACGCCCGGCTCGCCGACCCGGACGCGCACGCGTGCGGTCTCGTCGGTGGCCAGGTCGACGACCGTCAGCAGGTCCGACCACGGCTCGGTGTTCTTGCCCAGACCGGTGGTCACGGCCAGCCGGCGCCCGGCCGGGTCGCAGGCGAGGTGCTCGGCCGGCACGGCGACCGGGACGGCGCGTTCCACGAGCTGCTCGCCGTAGGGGTCGAGGACCAGAAGTTCCCCCCGGCGGTCGTCGACACAGGCCGCCCGCCCTCCGGGCAGGGCCAGGAACCCGGCGTGCTCGGAGAGATGGCGGCCGGTGAGGCGCCCCGTGACGGTGCCGTCCGGCACGGTCAGCACGTGGACGGAGCCGGCCACGTGGTCGGAGACGAGCAGGACGGGTGCGGCAGTGGACATGGGTCCTCCCCAAGGGTGTCTCATGAAAACGATTATCATGTATGTTCGGTGAGTTCCCGGCACCTGAGAAGAAGCGAGGGCATCGATGCTGCGCTCACCGTCGAGATTCGTCCGCAGTTGGATCACCGCAGCGCTGGCGGTTTCCGTGCTGGTCGGCTGCGGCTCGTCGCCCGACGAGCCCGCGAGTGACGAGGCCAAGCCCGCGGCGAGGACCGAGGTCACCGTCGAACCCATCAAGGCGTCGACGGACGTGACCGACACGAAGGGCGTCAAGGTCTCCGTGAAGAAGGAACCCGAGCGCGTCGTCTGCCTGTTCGCGCTGTGCGACGACATCCTGACCGAACTGGGCATCGTCCCGACGGCCACCAACAGCGCGCTGCTCTCCCACCCCGGCTTCCTGGGTGAGGAGAAGGCCAAGGAGGTCGACGTCATCCCCGGGGGGTTCATCGCCCCGGAGGTGGAGGCGATCCTCTCTCACAAGCCCGACCTGGTCATCGGGCTGGGGGACACCCACGGCAAGCTCGCCCCGGCCCTCAAGGGCGCCACCACCTTCTGGCCCATGCAGCCGGAGACCTGGGAGGACAGCGTCGGCTACCTGCGTGACGTCGCCGCCCTGACCGGCCGCACCGCCGAAGGAGAGAAGGCCGAGAGGGCCTTCCGCACCAAGCTCGCCAAGGCCGAGAAGACGCCGAGCGACAGGACCGCGCTCATCATCTACGGCAGTGACGAGAACTTCGGCGTCGCCACCCCCGAGGCCGACGTCGCCGCGAGCCTGTTCCCGAAGATCGCGCGGTACCCGTGGAAGTCCCGTGGTGTCGAGGGCAGTTACAGCCTGGAGGAGATCCTCGCCCGGAACGTCGACGTGCTGTTCGTCGAGACGATGAGCTTCGGTGACGCGGACGGCAAGCTCTCGGAGAAGCTGGCCGAGAACCCCCTCTGGAGCAAGATCCCGGCAGTGAAGAACGGCGACGTCCACGAGGTCGATTCAGAGGTGTGGGCCAAGGGGCGCGGCACCCGTTCGCTGGGCATCGTCCTCGACGAGGCCACGGCCGCGCTGCGGTGAGGCCGCCCCTGCCGGCGCCCGCCCCGGCGCCCGCCTTTGCGGATCGTCCCGCAGCCGGCGGACGGCGCTCCTTTCGGGGTGCGCGAACGTGGCAACCCGTCCTGGTGGCCGTGCTGCTGGTGGCCTCCTCGGTCTGCGCGCTGAGCCTCGGCACCCCCTACGTCCCACCGCACCGGCTGGCCGGTGCGGTGCTGGAGGGGGACAGCACCCTCGCCGGGATCGTCGTCACCGAACTCCGCGTCCCCCGCCTGGTGCTGGCGCTCGTCGCCGGTGCCTGTCTCGGGGCGGCCGGACTGGTGCTCCAGGAGGCACTGCGCAATCCACTGGCGGTGCCGGAGATGCTGGGTGTGTCGTCCGGGGCCGCGCTGGGGGTCGCCGCCCCGCTGGTGCTGACGCTGTCCCTGCCTGCCGCCGTCCAGCCCCTGCTGGCCATCGGCGGGGCCGCGCTCGGCGGCGGGCTGACGCTGCTCGCCGCCGGGCTGGGCCGCAGCCCGTCCGCCGTCCTGCTGACCGGAGCCGCGGTCGCCGCCGCGTTGCAGGCGGCGCTGCTCGTGCTGATGGTCATGGCCGACCAGCTGGACCTCCAGCTCATCTACCGCTACCTGCTCGGCTCCCTCTCCGCCCGGACCTGGGACGACATCGCGGGACTGTGGCCGTGGCTGCTCGTCGCCGTTCCCGCCCTCGTGCTGTGCGCGCCGGTCCTGTCGGTGATGCGGCTGGGGGACGAGGACGCGGCGGCGCTGGGCGTGCGCGCCCACCGGGCGCGGCTCGCCGCGCTGGCGATCGCCGTGGTGCTGATCGCCCCGGTCACGGCGGTGTGCGGGCCCGTCGCGTGGGTGGGTTTCCTCGCCCCGCACCTCGCCCGGTGGTTCAGCCCCACGGCGGGAGCGGTGCGCTGGCTTCCGTGGTCCGCCGCCTGGGGAGCCGCCGTCGTGACGGTCGCCGATGTACCGGCCCGGCTGGCGCTGGCGCCCGTGGAGACGCCGGCCGGTGCCTGGACGGCTCTGCTGGGCGTGCCGGCCGGGGTCGCTCTGATGCGGTCGGGTGGCCGCGGCCGGGTCGCTCGGTCGGAGCGGGCCGTGCACAAGGCGCTGCACGGCCCATGGACGGCTGCATCCGGCGGGGCGGACGACGTCCCCCGTGCCGGGGCCCCGGACGACGCTCGACGAGAGGGAGCCGGGGCCGGCGAGACACGCCGGTCCCTTTCCCGTCCGACCGGAACGGAGGACGTACGGTGACCCGGCGTTTCATGGCACTCGCGGCCCTTGCCGTCGTGTGCGCCGGCGTGGAACTGGTGGCCGGGCGCGGCATGTCCCCGGGCGTGGTCCGGGACGTCGTGAACGGCGGCGGTGACGCTACGGCACGCCACATCTTCTTCCAACTGCGCCTGCCCAGGCTGCTGGTGTCCCTCGGAGCGGGCGCGTGCCTGGCCATGGCGGGGCTGGTCCTCCAGTCGGCGCTGCGCAACCCGCTCGCCGGGCCCGAGGTGACGGGCGTGACGCCGGGTGCGGTCCTCGGGGCCGTCACCGCGACTGCTCTGGGGCTCGCCGGATGGGACGCGCCGCTGGCCGTCGTCCTCGCGGCTTGTACGGGCGGGTGTGCCGGAGCGGCGCTGCTGTGGCTGCTCGCCGGCCGCGGCCGGGGGGACCCGTCGCAGACCGCTGTGCACGGGGTGCTGGTGTCGGCGGTGCTCGGCGGCCTCACCGCCATGGTGCTCCTGGTGCAGCCGGGTGAACTCGGCAGCGTCGTCCAGTGGTTGGTGGGCACCACCGAGGGCCGGGTGTGGCAGCACTGGCACCTGCTGTGGCCGTGGGCGCTCCTCTGGGGGGCCGGAGCCTGGCTGCTGGCCGGGCCGCTGACCCTGCTGCGCTGCGGGGACGACATCGCCCTCACGGCCGGCCTGTCCGTCCGGCCGGCGCGGACCCTCGCCCTGCTGTGCGCGGTGGCGCTGACGGCGGGCGCAGTGGCCGCCGTCGGGGCGCTGGGCTTCGTGGGGCTGCTCGTTCCGCATCTGGCCGTGGCCGTCTTCGGCGCGGACCTGCGGGTGAGCCTTCCCGGCGCCGCCCTGGTGGGCGCGGTCGTGGTGTGCGGGGCCGACGCCGTCGCGCAGTTGTCCTCGCGGCTGCCGGTACCCGGCCTGGACTCCGGCCGGTTCACGTTGCCGGTCGGGGCGCTCACCGCCTGCCTGGGCGCCGCGCTGCTGCTGGTCGTCGTGCGCCGCACGCCGAGCCGTACGTTGTGAAGTCGACCGAAGGACAGAGCATGACCGAGTCCCTGGGGATCCACGTCGAGGGGGTCCACTTCGGCTATCCCGGACGACCCGTACTGAGGGGCGTCGACATGACCGTCCGGCCGGGCGAACTGACCGCCCTCATCGGCCTGAACGGCTGCGGCAAGTCGACCCTGCTGCGGCTGGCCGCGGGACTGCTGCGGCCGGATGCGGGGCGCGTACTGCTCGGTGCGGACGACCTCGCCCGGCTGTCGAGGCGCGCCACGGCACGCAGGGTGGCGCTGCTGCACCAGTCCGCCCCGGCCGTACCGGTCATGACGGTGCGTCACCTCGTACGTCAGGGGCGGTACGCGGCCCGCGGACCGCTCGGCATGCTGCGCGAGGGCGACGACCCCGTCGTGCGGCGGGCCCTGCGCGATGTCGGCGTGGAGCAGTGGGCCGACCGGGACGTCGACGCGCTGTCGGGGGGCGAGCGGCAGCGGGTGCGGCTCGCGATGGCGCTCGCCCAGGACACCCGCGTCCTGCTGCTCGACGAACCGACCACCTACCTGGACCTGCACCACCAACTCGACGTGCTCCAGACCGTGGTGCGCCTGCGCGAGGAGCGCGGGCTCACGGTGGTGATGGTGCTGCACGACCTGGCCCACGCGGCCCGGTTCGCCGAGCGGATCGTCGCCCTGCGCGAGGGCCGTGTGGTGGCCGACGGGACGCCGAAGCAGGTCGTCACACCGGGGCTGCTGGCGGAGGTCCTCAAGGTGGCGGGCCGGGTCGGTGAGGATCCGGAAGGGGGGTGGCCGGTGTGTTATCCAGATCACCCCATCGCAGCTCTTGAATATGAAAATCAGATTCATTAGCGTGTGATCACGGCGCTCATCCGAACGCCGTATCTCCCTGAGATGAAGGAGAGTTCATGGACAACGAGCAGGTCTTCGCGCCGATCGTCGACCCGGGCCAGCTGGCTCACGACTCGGCTTCCCACTCCAACGCGCTCGTCGAGAACCCCTTCGAGGACACCGAGGAGTAAGAGGGCTCAGCTCCCTCGACCGTGGGCCCGCCCGTTGCCTTTTGGGCGGGCCCACGCCCGTCCCGCGCCCGTCGCCAGGAGGAACGCCGTGTCCCACAGCCGACTCGTACCCGGTGCCGAGGTCGTCGCCGTACCCGGGCGAGGTCTCGCCGTCCGTACCCCCGAAGGAGACTTCCTCACCGTCAGGACCGGCGAAGCGGACGAGCGGCTCCTGCTCTCCCGGCTCACCGGCGACGACGTCACGCACCGGGCGGACCCCGAACTCGACCGCGTCGTCCGCGGGTTCGAACAGGCCGGATTCCTGGCGGACGGCACCCCGCCCGCCGAGTGGCCGGCCGACCGCCGGCACATCCGGCTCATCGGTGATCCGGCACTGACCGGACCCCTCGCCGCGCACCTGACGGCCCTGGGCGCCGACCCGCGCACCGCTCCGGCCGGCACCACGCCACCGGCCGACGCCGCCGACCTGCTCGCCACGGCCCCGGCCGCCGTCGTGTGGTGCCTCGACGGACCCGTGCCCGACGGGCTGTGGGACGCCGCCGACCGGCTGCCCGAGCACGGCGTCGCCTGGCTGCGCTGCCACCGCGAGGGCTGGCAGGCCTTCGTCGAGCCGGTCGCCGCCGACCCCGGAGACGTCACCTCGGCCCACGTCCGCTCCCGCCGGCTCGCCGCCACCCCCGCTCACCGCGAACTGGCCGCGTACTGGACCGGGCCCCGCACCCTCGGTGCACCCATCCGGCTCACCGTTCCCGCCGCCACACTGCTCGCGGCGCTGCTCGCCGACGACCTCACCCGATGGGCCACCGCGGCCCCCGACACCGCCGGCCTCCCGGCACGACGCCGGCTGCGCCGCGTCGACCTGCGCACCCTGACCGTCACCGAACACCCGGTCCTGCCGGTGCCGGACGTGGCATCGATGCCGAAGCAGGACGGATGACAGCGTTCAGCACGGCCGTCGACGGGCTCGCCACCGACGTCCGACTCCCCGCGGGCGACGGCCCCTTCCCGGCCGTCCTGGTCCGCACTCCCTACGACCGCGCCCGGCACCGGGCCGAAGCCCGCGGCTGGGCCCGCCAGGGATTCGCCGCCGTCGTCCAGGACGTGCGGGGCCGCTTCGCGTCGCCGGGGGAGTGGCACCCCTACACGAACGAGGCCACCGACGGAGCGGCGACCGCCCGCTGGATCCGGCAACAGCCTTGGGGCGATGGCCGACTGGTGGCCGCCGGCGCCTCCTACGCCGCCCACTGCGCCCTCGTCCTCGCCCTCGACACGCCCCGGGACGCGCGGCCCGACGCCGTCATCGCGGCCGTGCCCGCCCTCGGCCTCGCTCAGACGGCGCGCGAGGCGTCCGGCGTGGAACGGCTGCGCCCGCGCGCCGGATGGTGGGCCGCCCACGGCGACCGGCGGGACTCCGACGAGGGTGCCCTGGACAAGGCCCTCGCCACGGACCCCGGCCTGCTCGCCCACCTGCCGCTGACCGCTCTGCCCGAGCGGCTGGGCCGGAGCCTGCCCTCCTGGGCGGCTCTGTGGCGCCACCACGATCGCGGGCGCCTCGTGACGCGGGCCGCACACGCAGGGATGCCGTTGCTCGCGGTCGGCGGTCACCACGACCACTTCACCGACGACACCGTCGCACTGTGGCGCGACTGGGGCGGCCCCTCGGCGCGGCTGCTCCTCGGCCCCTGGGGGCACAGTCTCCTCTCCGCGCCGGGCCCGGACGCGGGACCCGCCCACCGGCTGAACCTCGGCGAGCTGTACGTGCGCTGGGCCCGCCGCGCCCTGTCCGGCACACTCGCCCCCGGCCCCCACGGCGCACTGGCACTGGGCGGAGCCGACCTGTGGGTTTCCGCCGGAACCAGCGGTGCACCACGCGCACAACGGCCGCGGCTGCTCCACGGCTCGGCGTTCACCGCCGACCCCGACCGGCCCGTCCGCTCCGACGACCTGAGCGTCCCGGTCGACGGCCCCCCCGACCGCTGCGTGCTGATCACCCCGCCGCTGCCCCGCCCGCTCGACGTGGTCGGCCCCGTCGGCGCGCGGCTGCGG
>NZ_WWIC01000012.1:0-25577 GCF_009872555.1 Streptomyces sp. SID5643 | reverse complement strand
GCCGGGCCAGCTCGGCGCGCATGAACAGCGCCATCACGCCACCGATGACGAAGAACGCGAACGACGTGGCCAGGTACAGCGTGCCGATCGTCTTGTGGTCCGTCGTCGTCAGCCACTTGAGGTGCCTCATGCCCCGCCTGTGTCCGCGCCCCGGCCGGGAGTCACACTGCACCGACGCGACGAGCACCACGCAATCGGGTGTGACGATCCGGAAGGTGCCGGACAGGAACGGGACATGAGCAACGACGAGATCTTCGCCGCTGCCTACCGCGAGCACTACTGGGCGGTCAGCCGTTACGTCGCCCGGCGACTGGACGGGCGGGCCGGGGACGTGGAGGAAGTGGTGGCGGAGGTGTTCACGGTCGCCTGGCGGCGCCGGGCCGACCTCCCGGCGGTCGCGCTGCCGTGGCTGTACGGCGTGGCACGCAACTGCCTGGCCAACGCGGTGCGCGGCCACGGACGCCGCCGCCGGCTCGTCGACCGGCTCGGCAACGACGACACCGCACACGGCCGGCACATCGCGGCGGGCCCCGACGCCGACACACCCGGCGGCTGGGTCCACGAGGCACTCGCCCGGCTCTCCGCGGCCGACCAGGAGGTGCTGCGGCTGACGGCCTGGGAGCAACTCGGCATCGAGGAGGTCGCCGTCGTCCTCGGCTGCGGCACCCGGGCCGCGTCCATGCGGCTGCACCGGGCCCGGCGCCGCCTCAGAGCCGAGATCGACCGGATGCGTCCCGAACCCCCGGTCGCCGAGCACTCCTGCATGACCGCCCCGAAGGAACACGGCCATGGCTGACGAACTCGAACTGCTGCGCGACGCCGACCCCGCGCCGCCCGACGGCCCCCACTTCGGCGACGGCCCTCTGGACCACAACGCCGAGCGCAGGCTCGAACACCTGCTGTGCGGCCCGGGGAACGGGCTGCCCGCTCGCCCGGGGCGCCGACCGGGTGTGCTCCCCGGCCGCCTGCGGGACCTGCTGTTCCCGGGGTCCGGCCGGCTCCGGCTGGCCTGGGGCGCGGTCGCCACCGCCGTCGTCGCCGCCCTGACCCTCACCCTCGTGCTGAGCGGACCGAGCACTCCGCCCGCGGTCGCCGCGCCCCGACCGCTGGTAGTCGAGACCGGCTCCACGCCGGTGCCCCTGCACCGCATGGCCGAGCGGGCTTCGGCCGCGGCCGGGGCCGACGACGCGCCCCGCCTGCGCAAGGGCACGCACGTGCAGTCCTGGAGTCTGGGCATGTCCGAGGACAAGCCCCCGATCACGCTGCCCGAAGAGCGCATCGTGCGCTGGCGGGCCGACGACAGCCACACCGAGCTCGTCGTGGCGACGGACCCGAGGCGTCCGGGCCGCCCGGTCCTCTCGGACGCGGGCGGCGAACCGCACCTCGTCGACGACGGCCACGTCCTCGTCGACCGGACCTACCCGCCGAGCTGGAGCGACGCCCCGCCCAAGTCGCCGCCACCCCGCGACCCGGCCCGACTGCGCGCCTACCTGATGAAGGCTCAGTACACCGACACCCCGCTGAACACGCCCGAGCTGCTCGACGCCATGGCCACGCTGCTCGACCACTGGACCCTCGGCGCACGGGAGAGCGCGGCGCTCGCCCGGCTCCTGGCCGGCGCCGAGGGACTGCGGCCGGTCGGCAAGGTGACCGACCGTCTGGGCCGGCCCGGCCAGGCCTACGTGAACGACAGCCGCGGAGTCCGCCACATGCTGATCATGGACCCGGCCACCGGCACCGTTCTCGGACTGGAGAGCACCCTCACGCGGCCGGATCCCGCGTACGGAGTCGAGGAAGGCGACGTCATGGCGTACAGCGCCTGGATGCGCTGATCACACCCCGGCGACACCGAGTCGCCGGGCGGCGGCCCGGCCACGCCCCAGCGGTGCCCGAAGACGCTCCCGCTACTCGTCCCAGGCCTGGACCAGCGTCTGCTCTGCGATCTTGCCGTCGCGGAGCCCGATCATGGACTCGGACAGGACCCGCACCCCGTCCGCGTACTGGCAGCTCTCGCTGTAGGCCGCCTCGTCGCCCTGAATGACGCACCGCTCCAGCTTGTGCGACATGTCGCGGCTGTAGACGTCCTCCAGCATCCGGCCGATCTCCTCCCGGCCGTGCAGGACCTTGGGGTGGCTGGGCTGGGTCGTGCGGTCCACGATGCGCAGCTCCGCATCGTCGGCGTACAGGGAGAGCAGGATGTCCGGATCCCCTTCCACGCCTTGGCGCAGGGTGTCCCGGTCGAAGGCGGGGTCTGCCGCGGTTCCCATGATGACCTCCTTCGAAGGGCCGCGGCCCGGCGGACGCCGGCCGCGAAAGGCCTCTCCTGTCGAGCGTCCTCCCGCCCGGCGGGCTCGGCAAGCGCAACCGGAACACTGGGCCTGACGGGTGAGCGATGCCGCCCGCCCGTGTCCGCCGGGGACCCGTGCGCGTTGCGACAGGCATGATCTCAACACGACGTATCGTCGCCGCCGTTGGTCTCGCCGCTGGGGTCACCGGCCTCGCCGCACCGATGGCGAACGCGGCCGACGCGGAAGCGAAGAGTCCGCTCAGCCCGATGTCCGCGCTCGACTCGCTGACCGTGAGCGACATTCCCGCCGAGCACAAGGACGAGATCCCGCGGCCCTCCTCGCAGCTGGCCGGGCTCAACCGCCTCAACGACCTCGACCAGCTGAACCAGGTCGTCGGTCTGGTCTCCCCGGTCTTCGGTTTCGTACCGAACATCCGCTGACCGCGGCGCACGCCGGGGGCCGCCCGGAACCGGGCGGCCCTCACGCATGCCCGGACTCAGTCCGCGGCGGCCAGGAACTGCGTCGCCGCCAGCTCCGCGTAGAGCGGATCGGCCGTCACCAGTTCGCGGTGCGTGCCGACGGCCCGGACCCGGCCCGCGTCCATCACCACGATCCGGTCGGCCGTCGTCACCGTCGACAGCCGGTGCGCCACGACGAGGACCGTGGTCGTACGGGCCACGTCCGCGACCGTGTCGCGCAGCGCCGCTTCGTTCACCGCGTCCAGCTGCGAGGTCGCCTCGTCGAGCAGCAGCAGCCGGGGCCGGCGCAGCAGGGCGCGGGCGATGGCGACGCGCTGGCGCTCACCGCCGGACAGCTTCGTGCCGCGGTGCCCGACCAGCGTGTCGAGGCCGGCGGGCAGCCGGGCGACCAGGCCGTCGAGGCGGGTCGTCTTGAGCACCCGCGCGAGAGCGTCCTCGTCGGCCTCGGGGTTGCCCAGCAGCAGGTTGTCCCGCAGGGAGCCCGACAGGACCGGCGCGTCCTGCTCCACGTAGCCGATCGCGGCGCGCAGCCGGGGCAGCTCCCAGTCGTTCAGGTCCCGCCCGTCCAGCGTGATCACGCCGGACTCGGGGTCGTAGAACCGCTCGATCAGAGAGAAGACGGTGGTCTTGCCCGCGCCGGACGGGCCGACGAACGCCGTCATGCCCTGCGCTGGCACGGTGAAGGTCACTCCGTGGTGGACGTAGGGCAGGTCGTCGGCGTAGCGGAATCGCACGTCGTCGAAGGCGAGGGCGGCGGGCTCGGCGCCGGGGGAGGGCAGCGGGGCGGCCTCGGCGGCCGGTTCGGCGGGCAGGCGCAGGGCTTCCTCGATGCGAGTGAGGGCCGCGGCGCCCGTCTGGTACTGGGTGACGGCGCCGACGACCTGCTGTATCGGCGACATCAGGTAGAAGACGAACAGCAGGAACGCGACCAGCGTGCCCACGTCGATCGCGCCGGTCGCGACCCGTGCGCCGCCCACGGCGAGCACCGTGATGAAGGCGACCTGCATGGACAGCCCCGCGGTGTTGCCCGCGGCCGCCGACCACTTGGCGGCCCGCACGCTCTGCCGCCACGACTCCTGCGCCGCCTCGTGCAGCGTCCGCTCCTCACGGTGCTCCGCGCCGGACGCCTTCACCGTGCGCAGGGCGCCGAGGATCCGCTCCAGCGAGGCACCCATGACACCGACCGCGTCCTGCGCCTGCCGGCTCGCCCTGTTGATGCGCGGCACGATCACCCCGAGAACCACACCGGCGCCCAGGATCACGGCCAGGGTGACGCCCAGCAGCACGGAGTCCACCACGCCCATCATCACCACCGTGGCAATGAGGGTCAGCCCGCCCGTGCCCAGGCCGACCAGCGAGTCGGTGGTGACCGCGCGCAGCAGGGTCGTGTCGGAGGTGATGCGGGCCATCAGGTCCCCGGGTTCGCTGCGGTCCACGGCCGTGATCCGCAGCCGCAGCAGATACGACGACAGGGCACGCCGCGCGCCGAGCACCACCGACTCGGCGGTGCGGGTCAGCACGTAGGAACCCAGCGCGCCCACCGCCGCGTTGGCCACGACCAGGGCCGACATCGCCAGCAGGGCGCCGGTGATGGCCCGATCGTGCGAGAGGTCGTCGATCAGCTCCCGCGCCACCAGCGGCAGCAGCAGCCCGGTCGCCCCGGTGACCAGCGAGAGCAGCGCGCCGGCCAGCAGGGACCAGCGGTGCGGCCGTACGTATCCGAGGAGCTGCCGCCACGCGGGTGCGGCGGTATCGGTCTCTGCGAGGCTCACGGCGCTCCCTGGGCGTCGGCGGAGCGTTCAGGCTACGTCGCCGACGCCCCGCCCGGCCTGCCCTTTCGGGTCTTTCCCGGCCGAGGTGGGTGGCCGATCCGCGTCCCTTACCGATCAGTCGCGCGTAGGGTCGGAGAGGAACGGACCCCGGCCGATGAAGGAGTCAGCACCATGGCCCAGGAAGTACGCGGCGTGATCGCCCCCGGCAAGGACGAGCCGGTGCGGATCGAGACGGTCCTGGTGCCCGACCCCGGCCCGGGGGAGGCGGTGGTGCGGGTGCAGGCCTGCGGGGTGTGCCACACCGACCTGCACTACAAGCAGGGCGGCATCAACGACGAGTTCCCGTTCCTGCTCGGCCACGAGGCGGCCGGCGTGGTGGAGGCGGTCGGCGCCGGCGTCACCGATGTCGAGCCCGGTGACTTCGTGATCCTCAACTGGCGTGCGGTGTGCGGGAAGTGCCGGGCCTGTCTGCGCGGGCGGCCCTGGTACTGCTTCGACACCCACAACGCGCAGCAGAAGATGACCCTCGCCTCGACCGGCCAGGAGCTCTCCCCGGCCCTCGGCATCGGCGCCTTCGCCGAGAAGACGCTGGTCGCGGCCGGCCAGTGCACCAAGGTCGACCCGCGGGTGGCCCCGCAGGTGGCCGGACTGCTGGGCTGCGGTGTGATGGCCGGCATCGGCGCCGCGATCAATACCGGGAACGTCGGCCGGGGCGACTCGGTCGCCGTCATCGGCTGCGGCGGGGTCGGCGACGCGGCCATCGCCGGATCACAGCTGGCCGGAGCGGCGACGATCATCGCCGTCGACATCGACGACCGCAAGCTGGAGACCGCCCGCTCCATGGGCGCCACCCACACCGTCAACTCGCGCGAGAGCGACCCGGTCGAGGCGATCCGCGAGCTCACCGGCGGCTTCGGCGCCGACGTCGTCATCGAGGCCGTCGGCCGCCCCGAGACGTACCAGCAGGCCTTCTACGCCCGTGACCTCGCCGGCACGGTCGTCCTCGTCGGCGTCCCCACACCCGAGATGAAGCTCGACCTGCCGCTGCTCGACGTCTTCGGCCGCGGCGGAGCGCTGAAGTCGAGCTGGTACGGCGACTGCCTGCCCTCCCGTGACTTCCCCATGCTGATCGACCTGCACCTTCAGGGCCGTCTGGACCTCGGCGCGTTCGTCACGGAGACGATCGAACTCGACGAGGTGGAGAAGGCCTTCGAGCGGATGCACCACGGCGACGTGCTGCGCTCGGTGGTGGTGCTGTGATGACGACCCGCATCGAACACCTCGTCACCTCCGGGCAGTTCAGCCTCGACGGCGGGACCTGGGACGTCGACAACAACGTGTGGATCGTCGGCGACGACCACGAGGCGATCGTCATCGACGCCGCCCACGACGCCGACGCCATCGCCGAAGCCGTCGGGGACCGGCGGCTCACCGCCATCGTGTGCACGCACGCCCACAACGACCACATCGACGCCGCCCCCGCCCTGGCCGAGCGCACCGGCGCCACCATCTGGCTGCACCACGACGACCTGCCGCTGTGGAAGCAGACCCACCCGGACCGCGAGCCGGACGCCTGGCTCGTCGACGGCCAGACGATCGAGGCCGGCGGCGCCGACCTGCGCGTCCTGCACACCCCCGGGCACGCGCCCGGCGCCGTCTGCCTCTACGACCCGGGCCTCGGCACCGTCTTCACCGGCGACACCCTCTTCCAGGGCGGCCCCGGCGCCACCGGCCGGTCCTTCTCGCACTTCCCGACGATCATCGACTCGATCCGCGACCGACTGCTGACCCTGCCGCCCGAGACGAAGGTCCGCACCGGCCACGGCGACTCCACCACCATCGGCGCGGAGGCCCCGCAGCTCCACGAATGGATCGCCCGGGGTCACTGATCGCGTGTCGCCGGTAAAAGGCGACAGAAGATGTCCGGCTTACCCGCGACTCTGGAGGCGACAAGCAGCCACGGTCACAGGAGGTCGGACATGTCAGCTCCGTTGCAGGGCAAGGTCGCACTGGTCGCCGGTGCGACCCGGGGCGCCGGGCGGGGGATCGCCGTCGAACTCGGCGCGGCCGGCGCCACGGTCTACGTCACCGGCCGCACCACCCGCGCCCGCCGCTCGGAGTACGACCGGCCCGAGACCATCGAGGACACCGCCGACCTGGTCACCGCCGCCGGCGGCCGGGGCATCGCCGTCCCCACCGACCACCTCGACCCGGCGCAGGTCCGCGCGCTCGTGGACCGGATCGCGGACGAACAGGGCCGCCTCGACGTCCTCGTCAACGACATCTGGGGCGGCGAGACGCTCTTCGAGTGGGAGTCGACTCTCTGGGAGCACGACCTCGACAAGGGCCTGCGCCTGCTCCGGCTCGCCGTCGAGACGCACGCCGTCACCAGCCACTACGCCCTGCCCCTGCTGCTGCGCAACCCCGGCGGCCTGGTCGTCGAGGTCACCGACGGCACCGCCGACTACAACGCCGAGAACTACCGCGTGAACTTCTTCTACGACCTCGCCAAGGCCTCCGTGCTGCGCATGGCCTTCGCCCTCGGCCACGAACTCGGCCCGCGCGGCGCCACCGCCGTCGCCCTCACCCCGGGCTGGCTGCGCTCGGAGATCATGCTGGACGGTTACGGGGTGAGCGAGGAGAACTGGCGCGACGCACTGGAACGCGTCCCGCACTTCGCCATCTCGGAGACCCCGCACTACGTGGGCCGGGCCGTGGCCGCACTCGCCGCCGACGCGGACGTGGCGCGCTGGAACGGGCAGTCGTTGTCCAGCGGCGGACTCGCCCAGGTGTACGGCTTCACCGACCTCGACGGCAGCCGCCCGGACGCCTGGCGGTACCTCGTGGAGGTGCAGGACGCGGGCAAGCCCGCGGACGTCACCGGATACCGGTGACGGGGAGGCGCTGCGGGACCGTCACAGGCCCCTCTCGACGAAGCGGTCCAGCAGCGCGTCCAGTCCGGCCGCCAGACCTTCGGGACCGCCCCGCTCGGCGAGAGCGGGTGCGGTCGCGCGCAGCCTCGGCAGCTCCTCCGACGGCATGCGGTACAGGCCGAGCCGGAACGCGGGATCCGGCTCCCGGGGGTTGTCCACCACGGCGCGCAGTTCCACGGACACGTACCCGAGGACCCAGGCGGTGAAGGCACGCAGGACCGGGGCGGACCGGCTTCCCTCGAAGCCGGCGCCCCCGAGCGCGTCGAGCACCCGCTCGTGGTCCCTGAGGATCGCCGGCGCCCTGCGCGCCAGCGGCACCTCGGTGAAACGCGTGAAGATCAGGGGAGCACCCTCGGGGTGGTCGAGGCAGACCTGGTAGGTGATCCGGGCGATGCGATGCAGTTCGGCCCGCCACTCGGGGCCCGCGGCCTCGGCCGCCGTCTGCGGGGCGGGTGTCCGGGCCAGGCGCTCCTCCAGTTGCAGGAACAGCGCCTCCACCACGCCGTCCAGCAGCGCGGTCTTGCCCGGCGCGTAGCGGTACAGGGACATGGCCTCCACACCGAGCTCGGCTCCCAGCCGGCGCATGGTCAGGGCCGGAAGGCCTTCGCGGTCGACGAGGTCCAGGGCCGCGGCGAGGACCCGCTCGCGACTGAGCCTGCCCGGACGTCCGTCCTCGTCGCCGCCCGGTCCCGCGCCGTCCACCATCACCTGCCTCCTCCGCGGAGATGTCCCGCGCCGTCACGGCCTGTCCCGTTCGCCCCACACCACGAACCGGTGGACGTACGTGCCGTCCCAGCCGCGGTCCGTACACGTGATGAGGGTGATCCGGGCCTTGTCGGGCCGTGCCCCCGGTTCGCCGGGAACGGGAAGGAGGACACCGACGTCCGAGGGCTCCACGACCTTGCTGTGGGTGACCCGGTAGGTGTACGTCGTCCGCTTCCACTCGACGTCGATCGTGTCGCCCTTCCGCAGCTCCGGGAGCCGTTTGAAGGGCTCTCCCCACCCCGTCCGATGACCCGCGACCGCGAAGTTGCCCCTCTCGCCCGGAAGTGCCGTCCCGGGGACGTGCCCGGGGCCTTTCTCGAGAGCCCTCCGGGAGACGCCCTCGACGATCACGGGGGCGAATTCCTGCCCGAACCGGGGAACGCGCAGTACGGCGAAGGCCCCGCCCGCGCGCGGAGCGGCTGGTTCCTCATGGGCCTTCTCCCGTGGTGCGGCCGACTGCCGGAGGTCGTCGCGCAGTGCCTGCTGCGTGTGGTCGTAGGCCTTGTCGGCCTGCCGGTCGCGGACGAGCCCGAAGCCGCCCAGAGTCAGTCCGGCCAGAATCAGGCCGATACTCAGAAGGCGGATCACCTTCCTCATTCCGGACCTCCCGCACGTGCGGGTGGGGCCACTTCAGTGGCCCCACCTCGGCGACCCTGTCAGGTCTCGTCCCCGGCCTTGCGCGGGATCAGCCGCAGCGCGGCGCATCCCGCCGAGACCAGAACGAAGACGACGATCCAGAACCAGACACTTCCGGGGCCCCCGGTGACCGGCAGCAGGCCGGCCCCGGTGGTTCCACCGGCTGTGGTGCCGGCGCCCACATAGTTCGCCATGATTTCTTCCTTTCTCGGCGCGCGTTTCCTTGAGCAAGTCGTCCGGGTGTCACCAGGTGCGGTCCCTGCGCAGGGCCGTGTCCGCGAGTGCGCGCAGGTGGACGCCCTGGAGGAACAGGTCGTAGCACCATTCGGGCAGCACCAGCATCGAGGCGACCGACACCCGCCAGCCGCGCGATTTCACGGTGATCGCCCGCTCGATGGCGTAGAACGCCGTGAAGGCGATCCAGAACGGAGCGATCCTCAGCCCCGCGCCGACGGCGAGGTACCAGATGACGAAACCGACGTAGGCGGCCGACACCGACGCCCCGAGAAAGGCCACGACCTGTCGGGCCCAGCCTTCGGCGGTGTACCGGGTGACGCCGTAGTCGATCAGGTTTTCCAGAGCGCCGCGCTTCCAGCGAAGCCGCTGTCGGGCGAGGGCTCTCCAGGTCTCCATGACTTCCGTGGTCATCGTGGCCCGCGGCGGGGCGACGATGCGGTGATGGAGGTGCTTCAGGGCCAGCGTGAGTTCGTTGTCCTCGGTCAGCGCCTTCGTGTCGTAGACGCCGTCGGCCGGTGGGAGCCGGCCCGATCTCCGGGCGTCGAGAACGTCTCTCAGGGCTCCCGCCCGGAAAAGACACGCGGTGCCCGTCAGGCACAGCACCTTGCCCTTCTTCCGGGCCGTGTCCCGGGCGTACCGGGCGAACTCGTTGCGCTGGAAGGCCCCGCACAGCCGGCCGCCGGAGCGACCGCGGAAGTTGCCGCCGACAGCGCCGTACCCCTGGCCCATCTTCCTGCGGGTCACCTCGATGAAGTGGGGATCCAGATAGGTGTCGGCGTCCTGGACGAGGATCCCGTCCTGGTCGCAGACCTCGGGCAGCAGCCTGCCGAGTGCCCCGTTCAGGTTGCCGGCCTTCTTGTGCCGGTTGCCGGCCGAATGCCAGACCTCGGCCCCGGCCGCGTGGGCGATCCGTTCCAGTTGCGTCGTCCGGCCGCTCTCCCGGTGCGGATCGAGCGTCACGATGACGCGGTCCGCGGGACGCGTCTGCCTCCGCAGTGCCTCCAGCACCTGGGGGAGTGAATCCACTTCCTTGTAGGCGGGCACGAGCACGATCACCCGGGGCGAGGGCGGTTCCGCTGCTGGGGGTGAAGACGTCTCGATCATCACGCGCTCCGGGCGACGGGAGGAGAACTACGTCATATCCGTAAGCTTACGCCGTATGCCTATATGTGCAACTTACGGCGTCGGTTTCGCCTGTAGGCGTCCGCGCACCCCGCCCGGCCGCTCCATGAGGAATGTCACTGTTCCGTCGCAGCCCCGCCGATCGCACAACCGGAACCGTCCTCCGGCCGTCTAGCTGGCAGACATCGCAGAACCGCTTTCGCGAAAGGGCATGACCAGCCATGGGGGACGTACGCAGACGGAGCGCCGTCGCACTGGGGATCACCGGTCTGGTGGCACCGATCACGCTCGCACTCGGCGCCGCACCGGCGCAGGCCGCGAGCTGCACCACGCAGGCCGGCCCGTACCAGAAGAAGGTCGAGAAGTTCCTCGGCCGGCCGGTCGACGGCAAGCAGTCCGCCGCCGACTGCAAGGCCATCCAGGCCTTCCAGACCAAGCACGGCATCTCGCCGAACATCGGCTACGCCGGCTCCGTCACCTGGGGCGTGATGGACCTGATGCAGAAGCAGAAGGCCGTCGGGTCGAACCCCAACAAGGACGGCAAGTGCCCGGTGAACAAGGGCCGCATCGCCTGTGTGAACCTGACGCTCCAGCTGAGCTGGATCCAGGACGGCAAGAAGCTCGTCTACGGACCCGTCCCGGTCCGCACCGGCCGTAACGGCGACGAGACCCGCACCGGCCTGAAGAAGATCTACTGGCGCAACATCGACCACGTCTCGTCCATCTACGACGTGCCGATGCCCTACGCCCAGTTCTTCGACGGCGGCCAGGCCTTCCACCAGGCGAACGTCAGCATGTGGAACCCGCCCGGCTCACGCGGCTGCGTCAACATGACCAAGACCGACGCCAAGAAGTACTGGTCGCTGCTGAAGAAGGGCGACGACGTCTTCGTGTACGGCCGCAAGCCGGGCACCTGATCACAGGCACCCGGCTCGCACCCCGCGTCCCCTACTGGGGCGCGTCCCCGAAGTCCGGGATCTCCAGCCTGGCCCCGCCCTGCCGTGCCGACTCGTGCGCGATGATGCCCGGCAGGGTGTAGCGCGCGGCCACCCAGGCGTTGACCGACGGCAGCGTGCGGTCGTTGACGGCGGTCACGAAGTCGTCCACCAGGAAGTGGTGGCTGCCCTCGTGGCCGTTGTGCAGGTGGTCGAACTCCCTCGGCAGGCGCGCCCGGTCGTGCACGGGCGCGGACCCGGAGGTGAAGGCGGCCCGCAGCTCCGGCGCGATGTGCTGGAGCGAGGGGTCGTCGGGCGCCATGGTGGGCTTGGGCTCCAGCAGGTCGCTGATGTCCTTCACCCCCTGCTTGTCCTGCCACAGGGCGACCGTGGCGAGCTGCTCCATGCTCGCCTCGGTACCGAAGAAGCGGAAGCGCGACTCCCGTATGTGCGAGGGATAGCCGACCCGCCGGAACTCGTTCGTGCGGAACGAGCCGCCGCCCGCCACCTCGAACAGCGCGGTGGCGTTGGAGACGTCGTTGCCGAACTGGCTGACGTCCTTGTCGAAGACGCCGTCGCCCCGGTCGTCGACGACACCGATCGCCGACACGCTCACCGCGTGGGTCTTCCAGGCGCCCAGCACCCCGCCGACCGCGTGCGTCGGGTACAGCAGCGGGGGATAGCTGGCGGTCGCCTTCCAGTTCTCGCCGCCGCTGTACCGGTAGGCCTCGTAGAACCCCAGGTCCATGTCGTGGACGTAGTCGCCCTCGGCGTAGAAGAGCCGGCCGAAGGCGCCCTGGGCGATCTGGTTGCGGGCGTGGACCGTGGCCGGGTTGTACTCGCTGGTCTCGCCCATCATGTAGGTCAGTCCGGTGGCCTTGACCGCGTCGATGATCGCCGCGATCTCCTCCGTGCTGATCGCCATGGGGACGGCGGAGTACACGTGCTTGCCGGCGTTCAGGCCCTGGAGCACCAGCGGCCCGTGCGTCCAGCGCTGGGTGAAGATCGCGACGGCGTCGACCTCCTCCGACTCCAGCATGGCCTGGTAGGACGGGAAGGTGCCCGCGAGACCCTGGGTGGTGGCGAGTTGCTCGGCCCGCCCGGGCAGCAGGTCGGTGACGTAGACGTCGCCGACGCCGGGATGGGCCTGGAACAGGGTGGCGAACTGGCCCGAGAACTGCCCGGCGCCGACGATGCCGATGGAGAACGTCATGGAGCGGGTGCCCTTCACTGGGAGAGGATGAGGTTGATCTGGTCGTTGGTCTGATCGAGGCTGCTCACGGGCTTGCCGTTGCCGTAGATGTCCTCCATGGCAGGGGTCATGAGCGCCGTCATGTCCGCCGAGTAGCTGGCGATCGGGTAGGAGAAGGTCCGGGAGTGCTTCTTGTCGGCGACGGGTTCGGTGAACGCCGAGACGTCGATGCCCTTCTCCCGGTACGCGGCGACGGCGGCCTCGGTCCCGGCCGGGGTGGCGGGGAAGACCACGCCGGATTTGCCGACGACGGTCTGGCACCGGTCCGAGGCCAGGTAGGCCACCCACTTGCGGGCGCCCGCCTTGTTCTTGGAGGCCTTGGTGATCGAGTCGGCGAGGCCGTTCATCATCGTGGCGCGCTTGCCGGTCGGGCCGACCGGCGTCAGGGCGGTCTTGATGTCCTTGCCCTTGAAGCCGGCGTAGGTGGAGATCATCCAGGCCCCGTCGAACGCGGTGGCCGCCTTGCCCGCCGCCACCTGGGTGTTCGCCTGGTTGGACTGGACGTTGTAGTCGGACAGCGGTGGCATGTAGCCCTTCTTCGCCAGCCCGAAGTACCACTGGATGACGGACTGGAAGGTCTTGCTGTCGTACTGGTACTTCGTGCCCCAGCGCGGCTTGTCGAGGTAGTTCCACCCGGCGGACGCGGCGAAGTTGCTCCACTGGGTCTGGCCGTCGCCGAAGCCGCCGCCGTTGCTGGCCATGCCGTAGACCTTGACGTTGTTCTTGTCGAAGCCCGGCTCGTCGCCCCGCTTGCCGTTCCTGTCGACGGTGAGGTGGGCGATGGCCTTCTCGAAGGTGCCGCCGTCCCGCGGGTTCCAGGAGAGGTCGTTCAGCTGCTCGGCGGTGAGCCCGGCCGCCCGGGTCATCCCGGAGTTGTAGAACAGCGCGACCGTGTCCCAGTCCTTCGGGGCGCCGTAGCGGTGGCCGTCCTGGCCGATCCAGTTCGCGGCGAGGCCCGGCTGGTAGTCGGAGTCCTTGATGCCGAGGCCGTCGAGCGGTTCGAGGACCTTCAGGTCGGCGAACTGGCCGAAGTTCTGGATGTGGTCGGTGAACACGTCCGGCTGGGTGCCCGCGATGAACCCGGCGGTGAGCTTGGTCCAGTAGTCGCTCCACCCCAACTGCGTGATCCTCACCTTCAGGCCGGGGTTCTCCTTCTCGAACCCCTTGGCGCACGCCTGGTAGGCGGGCAGCTGGTTGGCGTCCCACAGCCAGTACGTGACGGTCTTCGCGGACGATCCGGCGGCACCTCCCTGTGCGCATCCGCCGACCAGGGACAACGCCAGCGCTCCGGTCACCGCGACGAGCGGACGAAGTCGAATTCGCATCACAGTCCCCTTACTTGATCCCGGTGAAGCCGATGGAGCTGACGATGCGGCGGGCGAAGCAGGCGAACAGCACCAGCATCGGCAGCGCGGCGATCAGCGTCGCGGCCATGAGCCCGGACCAGTCGACGCCGGTCTGCGGGGTCTGCGCCCGGAAGACCGCCAGCGCCACGGTGAGCACGCGTGAGCTGTCGCTGTAGGAGACCATCAGCGGCCAGAAGTAGTCGTTCCAGGAAGTGATGTACGTCAGCACGGCCAGCGTGACGACCGGCGTGGACGCCATCGGCAGGACCACCCGGAAGAAGATCTTGATCTTCCCGGCGCCGTCGAGCAGCGCGGCCTCCTCGACCTCCTTGGGGATGTTCATGAAGAACTGGCGCAGGAAGAACACCGCGAACGGCGTCATGAACATGGTGGGCAGCGCGATGCCGAGGAGCGTGTCGATCAGATGCAGCTGCTTGATGAGCACGAAGTTCGGCAGCAGCGTGAAGATGGCCGGCACCATCATCCCGGCCAGGAACAGCCCGAACACCTTGTCCCGGCCCCGCCAGCGCAGCCGGGAGAAGGCGTACGCGGCCATCGCCGAGAAGAAGATCTGGCATCCGGTGATCAGGGTCGACACCAGCACCGAGTTGAGCAGGTAGCGCCAGAAGTCCAGCCCGCCGCCCGCGCCGCCCTGTGCGACGGCCTCCTCGGCCGACTGCAGGCCCAGCGCCCGTTCGAAGCCGCCGGTGGTGAGGTCCACCGGCAGGGGGTTGGTGGGGTCGGTGCTCAGGCCCGCGTTGGTGGAGAGCGCGGTGCGCAGGATCCAGTAGAACGGCAGCAGGGTGATGAGGACGATCAGTCCCATCACGGTCCAGGCGGCGGCCCGCCCGAAGGGGAACCTGCGCCGGACCGGCCGCAGGGTGGTCGGTGTCGGTGTCGGTGTCGGTGTCGTTGTCGTCACGGCAGTCATGGCGGTGTCTCCCTTCCGTCAGCCGAGGTCGGTCCGGCCGGCCCGGGTGAGCCGGTACTGGAGGACGGTGATCGCGCTCAGTACGACCAGCAGGGCGACGGACATGGCCGAGGCGTAGCCGAACTGGAAGCGGCCGAAGGCCGAGCCGTAGATGTAGTACTGCAGGACGTTGGTGGCGTTCGCCGGGCCGCCCGCGGTGGTCACGGCGACGGTGTCGAACACCTGGAACGACCCGATCACCGTCATGATCAGCACGACTGCGAGCACCGGACGCAGCAGGGGCATGGTGATCCGCCAGAACATCCGCCACTCGCTCGCGCCGTCCACCCGGGCCGCCTCGTACATGTCGTTCGGGATGGCCTGGAGGCCGGCGAACAGCAGCAGGGCGGTGTACCCCACGTGCCGCCACACGTTGATGAGGGCGATCGTCGGGATCGCCCAGGTCTCGTCGGCGAGGAAGGGGATGCGGTCCACTCCGAGGCCGCTGATGATCTCGTTGCCGATGCCGAGCTGGGTGTCGAGGATCCACAGCCAGACCAGACCGGCGACGACGTTCGACATCAGGTACGGCGTCAGCACGATCCCGCGCAGCATCGCCGACTGCGTAAGACGCTGGAGCAGGACGGCGATGGCGAGCGCCGCGACCGTCTGCACGCCGATGTTGATGACGACGTACTCGACGGTGACCCACAGGGAGTCCCAGAAGATGGGGTCGTTGACCATGCGGACGTAGTTGTCCAGGCCCACCCACTCCGCCGGCGTCAGCAGGTTGAAGCGGGTGAAACTCAGGTAGATGCCCCGCAGGGTCGGCCAGAGCAGGAAGACGAGGAAGCCGAGCAGAGCCGGCGCGATGAAGAGCGCGGCCAGCCGGCCGTCCCCCCGGTCCTCCCCGGACACCCCCTGTCGCGTTCCGGTCGTGCTGCTGGCCTCCGCCGCGCCGCCCGTGGGCAGACGTGATGGAGGACTGCTGGAGGCGATGGTCATCGGAGACTCCCTCGCTGCGGCGGCTCGTCCTCTGGCGGGACTTACTTTTGGTGCGAAACAATTACTGCGTCAAGAGGTCGGCAAACATCTTTTCGCACGAACCGACGCCGCCGTAGAGTGGTCATGTTGGTTTCGGTGCGAAAAAAAGAGAGAAGGGGGTCGGACCGTCATGACCGAAGGCACCGCCGGCTGGCTGCCACTGAGCGCGGGGGAGCGCTCCGTGGCGATCGAAGTACTCGTCCACGGCCCGCTCTCGCGCACCGAACTCGCCCGCCGGCTGGGTCTGTCGGCCGGCAGTCTCACCCGGCTGACCAAGCCGCTGATCGAGTCGGGCCTGCTCGTCGAGGTGCCGGAAGCCGACGCGCCCGCGGAGTCGCGCCAGGGCCGCCCCTCCCAGCCCCTGGACGTCGTCGCCGACTCGGGCTTCTTCCTCGGCTTCAAGATCACCGAGGACATGGTCTACGGGGTCGTCACCACTCTGCGCAGTCACATCGTCGCCCGCCACGACCGCCCGCTCACCACCCACGACCCCGCCGAAGTGGCCGACGTACTGGCCGGGATGACCGCCGAACTGGGCGAGGGGCACCCCCGCCTCGCCGGGATCGGCATCGGGGTCGGCGGGTTCGTCCAGGACCGTGCCGTGGTCGGCGAATCCCCCTTCCTGCTGTGGCGGGACGTGCCCCTGGCCGGCCTGGTCGAGCAGCGCACCGGACTGCCGGTGTTCGTCGAGAACGACGTCGCCGCGCTGGTCGAGGCCGAGACCTGGTTCGGCGCCGGACGCGGCCTGGAGCGCTTCGTCGTCCTCACTATCGGCGCCGGCCTCGGCTACGGGCTCGTGCTGGGCGGCAGGCGGGTGCCCTTCGCGGAGGAGGACCGCGGCTTCGGCCGGCACTGGATCGTCGACCCCCATGGGCCGCTCACCCCGGACGGCAGGCGCGGCAGCGCCGTCTCGCTGCTGACCATCCCCAGCATCCGCTACCAGGTGCGGGCCGCCACCGGCGGTGACCCCACCTACGACGAGATCCTCGCCCTGGCCGCCGCGGGGGACCCGATGCCCGCCCGGGTCGTCGACGAGGCCGCCCGCGCCCTGGGTACGCTCGTCGCGCAGATCTCGAACTTCGTGATGCCGCAGAAGATCCTGCTCGCGGGGGAGGGGGTCGGGCTCATGGACGTGGCCGGCAAGACGGTCGAGGCGACGATCCGTGAGCACCGTCACCCGCTGGCCGCCCCGGTCGGTCTGGAGACGAAGGTGTCCGACTTCCACGACTGGGCCCGCGGCGCGGCCGTGTTGGCCATCAAGGTGCTGGTGCTGGGGTCGGCCGAAGCGTGAACGACGGCGAACTTCCCGGTGAACGAAAGGTACTCACAGGCGGCTGATGTGAACAGCCTCACGTTTACCGGGAGATGGACGTGATCAGTAACACTGTCCGAAATGCCTGTTTAGCTCGTGATTACTCACATCGCCTTCACGTCCGGCGACGTATGCTTCACAGCATGTCCACCACTGTTGAATCATCATCCGAGCGATCGGCTGACGAGGTCAACGAGGAGATCCGTGCGCTGTGGCGCCGGTCGGGCGGGACACTGAGCGTCGAGCAGCGCGAGGAGTACCAGCGGCTCGTCCTGGAGTGGGCCGCCGCGGCCCCGCAGCCGGCTCCCGCGGCCTGACCATCGTCCCGGCGCGCTGACGCATCGGACCCTCGTCGAAGGGCACCCCTGATCCAATGGGTGCCCTTCTCGCACTTTCCTCGGCCGTCGTCTACGGCATCGTCGACTTCGCCGGCGGCCTGCTGTCCCGGCGCGTGCATCACGCGGCCGTCACCTTCCTCGGCCAGCTGGGCGGGCTGCTGCTCGCCTGCGCCGCCGCGCTTCTCCTGCCCGCCGACGCCGTCCACCCCGCAGACCTGCTCTGGGGAGCGCTGTCCGGCGTCGGCAGCGGCACGGCCATGTGGTTCCTCAACCGCGGGCTGAGCAGAGGGGACATGAGCGTCGTGGTGCCGGTGAGCGCCGTCACCGGTGTCGCGCTGTCGGTGCTGTGCGGGGTGCTCGTCCTCGGCGACCGTCCGGGCGCCGTCGCCTGGCTGGGCATCGCCGTCACGGTCCCCGCGCTGTGGTTCGTCGCCGGCGGCAGGTCCGGTACCGGGAAGGGGACGGCGGACGGACTGGTCGCCAGCCTGGGCGTCGCCGTGCAGTACCTCGCCCTCGGCCAGGCCGGGCCGGGAAGCGGGCTGTGGCCCGTCGCCGCGGGCCGGGTCGCCGCGGTCCTCGTCCTGCTGCCGGACGCCGCACGGCACATCCGACGGCTGAGGCTGCCGCCGGTCCGCTGCGCCCAGGCCGTTCTCATCGGGGCCGGGGCGGCCCTCGGGCTCGTGCTGTATCTGCTCGCCGCCCAGCGGCAGTTGCTGGCCGTCGCCGTGGTCCTGGCCTCCCTGTACCCGGCCCTCCCCGTGGTGCTGGGCCTCGCCCTGCTGCACGAGCGCCCAGCCGCCGTCAGGCGGTGGGGCTGCTGGGAGCGGGCATCGCGACCGTGCTCCTCACCCTGGGCTGACGGGCCCGTCCCGCGGCCCCCGGGCCACCCGCGTCATCCCCAAGTGGCCGAGTAGTACTGCCGGTACGCCTTGCGGTCCTGCTCCGCGCGGATCCACCGGGTCGCCACCAGGGCCACGAGGCTGCCCGCGATGACGAGCATGCCGGGGCCCACATTGCGCGGGTCGGTGAGACGGCTCAGCAGCGTCGACACGTCCGTGCCCGTGATCGGCGCCGACGAACCGGGCGAGGCCGCACCCGGCGAGGCCGACGGCGCGGGTGCGGCGCCCGTGCCACCGGACGACTTCGCCACGATGAGCTTGACGCCGAGCTCGGTCAGCGCCTTCGTCACGGGCTGGAAGAACGTCGTGCCCCCCGCCCGGCAGTCCCCGCTGCCGCCCGAGGTCAGGCCGATCGCGATGCCGTCGGCGAACATCGGGCCTCCGCTGTCACCGGGTTCGGCGCACACGTTCGTCTCGATGAGGCCGGTGACCGTGCCCTCGGGGTAGTTGACCGTCGCGTTGAGCGCCGTCACCTCTCCCTCGCGCAGTCCGCTGGTGCTGCCGCTGCGGAAGATCTTCTGCCCGACCTCCGCGTCGGCGACGCCCGTGATCCGCACGCCCTTGCCGTCACCGACCGCCACCACGTCCGCGTCCTTGCCCGCACGGCCGCCGTCGTACTTCACGAGGGAGTAGTCGTCACCGGGGAAGCTCCCCCGGAGCGACGTGCCGACCTGCTGCCGGCCCCGGTCGTCGGCGAACCAGACGGAGCCGTCGGGCCCGCAGTGCCCCGCCGTGAGGATGAAGTCGCTCTTCCCGTCGGTCACGTTGAACCCCGCGGAACAGCGCCCGGCGGTCGACAGGATGGGCTGCGCGCCGTTGAGCCGGGTCGTGAACGTGCCCTCGGTGCGCTCCATTCGCACGAAGGAGCCGATGCCCTCGGCGACCTCGGTCATCCGGGACCAGTCGGAGGCGGAGACGGTGCTGTCACCGCGCACCACCACCTGGTTGCTCTTGTAGTCCAGGGCCCACGAGGTGCCGGCCACCCGGGGGGCCGAACGCAACGTCGCCGCGGCGGACTTGAGGTCGCTCATGCTGTGACGGACCATCCTGGCCTGTGCGCCGGCGCGCTTCACCTCGGCGGCCGCCTTCTCGTCGGTCACGGCGACGACCGGCCGTCCGGCGGAGTCGATCCAGCTGCCCGCCGTGCGCGCGTTCCCGAGCCGGGACACGAGGTCGGTGCCCTCGCCCGTCGCCGGTGGCGCGGTGAACGGGACGCCGATGACCGGGGCCGACGGCTCGCTCGCCACGGCGTTGGTGACCATCGCTCCTCCGAGGATGAGTCCGCCGACGGCCGCCAGCCGCGTCACTCGCCGGACGACCCGTCGTCGTGCGTGCCTCATGCATGGCTCCCGAACCAGAACATCACGATGCGAACACCGCGGGGCCCTCCTTGAGTTGAGTGCCCTTCATTCCATACGGGGCGGAGCCGTGCCGTGTTCAGCGCACCGGTGATCTCTTCGGCGTCAGCCGGTGACCGGGGCCGCGAGCAGGGCCCCGCTGCGCGCGTCGCCCCACACCGAGTCCGGATCGACGTAGGGCCTGAGCAGGGCGGTGAGCGCCGGGTCCCCGCGGCCGTTCAGCTCGTCGGAGGCGATCTTGCGGGCGATCCCGGCGAGGAAGTCCGCCACCTGCACCCGCGCGTCGTCACGCGCCACGACCAGCCGCAGCCCGGCCAGGCCGATCCCCGCCAGCCGCGCCGTGTCCTCGATCCACGCGATGCGCTCCGGCGTCAGCATGTTCTGCCGGTCGTGCACGAGGTGAACCGGCCGCCCGCTGCCGCTCCAGAGTGCGGCCGTCCGCACGATCGCCGGCAGCAGCGGGTTGAGCAGCGGTACCAGGGGCGGCCCGGCCAGGAACCCGTCCCGGTACGCCACCGCCCGGGGCCGGGTCGTGGCGAGCTGCTCCAGGATCCGTGCCACGTCCGTCCCCGGATGTGCCCGCAGCAGGGTGCTTACGGTGCCGTAGAAGGCGTCGACCGGGTCCCCGTCGTGGCGGACCCGCAGCAACTGGTTGGCCGCCTCCAGGAACGCCCGCCAGCCGTCCTCCCCGAAGACCGGACGCCCCGCGCGGAACAGGACGGCCGCCTCGGCCGCGTCGTCCAGCAGCAGGCCGAGGGCCCGGTCCACCACGAAGTACGTCTTCTCCATGAGGTGCACCCGCGCCCGCCCGTGCATCGGGCCTTCCGGCGCGAGGAGCCACTCCAGCACCGCGCGGTGCTTCTCCCGCAGCAGGTGGGTCGCCTTGTACTCCTCGGCCGGCGACCGGATCCTGTCCCGGATCTCCCGCACCGCCGCCTCGGCCGACGCCATGGACAGGGACACCCCGGCGTGCGCGAACACGTCCGTGTTGCCGCCGGTGAGGTTCTCACCGTCCGATCCCGACTCGTCGCAGGCGATCTCCAGCGACGCGCCCACCGCCCCGCCGTCCGCACGATTCCCGCTCACCGCACAGCCCCCTATCGTGTGTCCATGACCAGGATCCCGCACGAGTCGTCCGGTGAACCGAATCCCCTGCAAGCCCTCCCTCTTGACCGCCTGCGGCAGCGCACCAGCATGAAGTGGCGCACCTACCCGGAAGACGTGCTGCCGCTGTGGGTGGCCGAGATGGACGTGCCGCTCGCCGAGCCCGTGGTGCGCGCCGTCACCGACGCGCTCCACCTCGGCGACACGGGCTACCCGGCCGGTACGGCCTACGCGGAGGCCCTGGCCGCCTTCGCCGGGAAGCGGTGGGGCTGGGAGGGACTCGCCGTGGAGCGCACCGCGATCGTGCCCGACGTCATGCTGGGTGTCGTCGAAATGCTCAAACTCGTCACCGGACCCGGTGACACGGTGGTCGTGAACCCGCCGGTGTACCCGCCGTTCTACCTGTTCGTGGAGCACATGGACCGGCAGGTGGCCGAAGCCCCGCTCGGGGCGGACGGGCGCATCGACCCGGACGTCCTGGAGTCGTCGTTCCGGCAGGCCGTCGCGGGCAGGCGGCGAGCCGCCTACCTGCTGTGCAACCCCCACAATCCGACCGGCACCGTGCACACGGAAGAGGAACTGTCCGCCGTCGCCCGCCTTGCCGACCGGTACGGCGTGCGCGTCGTCGCCGACGAGATCCACGCCCCGCTCGAGCTCGGCGGCGCCGGTTTCGTGCCGTATCTGAGCGTGCCGGGCGCCGAGCGCGGCCTGTCCCTGATGTCGGCCTCCAAGGGCTGGAACCTGCCCGGGCTCAAGGCGGCCCTCGCGATCGCCGGGCCCGGGGCCGCCGCCGACCTGGAACGCATGCCGGAGGAGGTGGGGCACGGCCCCAGCCACGTCGCCGTCATCGCCCACACCGCCGCCCTGCGCGACGGCGTCACCTGGCTGGACGCCCTGCTGGCCGGCCTCGACGACAACCGGCGGCTGCTCGCGGACCTGCTGGCCGAGCACCTGCCCGCGATCCGCTACCGGCCCGGCGACGCCACCTACCTGGCCTGGCTCGACTGCCGCGCCCTCGGGCTCGGCGACGACCCGGCCGACGTCTTCCTGCACCGCGGCCGCGTCGCCCTCAGCTCCGGCCTTCCCTTCGGCACCGGCGGCACCGGCCACGCCCGCCTCAACCTGGCGGCCTCGCCGGAGGTGCTCACGGAGGCGGTGCGCAGGATGGCGGCGGCGCTGCGCTGAACCCGGGGGCACGCTCGTACACTTCCCGCCATGGACGACAGGACGCTGGACGAACTCGGCGCGGGCAAGTACCTGCTGGTCACCAGCTACCGCAGGAACGGCACGCCGGTGGCCACCCCGGTCTGGGTGGTACGCGACGGGCAGGCGCTGGGTGTGTGGACGGCCGCCGACTCCTGGAAGGTGAAGCGGATCCGCAACCGCGCCGACGTGCTGGTCGGCCCCTGCGATCTGCGCGGCAACCCCACCGGCGACCAGGTACCCGCGACGGCGGAGATCTGCGACGTGGCCACCACCGCCCGCTACCGGCGGCTGATCGGCCGCAAGTACGGCCTGACGGGCCGGCTGACCCTGCTGGGCAGCCGGCTGCGCCGGGGCGTGGACGGCACGGTGGGCATCCGCATCGTCCTCTGAGATCCGGCAAGCGCTTTCGGCCGTGGGGGAGTGGGGACCCCGTGCACGGGAAAGGGCACCTGCCATGAGCCGAACTCCCGTCCTGCGCGCAGCCGTCGTCGGTACCGGCCACCGGGCCCAGCTGTTCACCCGCGGTCTCGCCCGGCGCCCCGGCCATGTCGTGGCCGCGCTGTGCGACCCCAGTCCGACCCGGATGGCCTTCCACAACCGGTTGCTGGCCGAGACCGGCGCACCGGCCGCCACCACGTGGGAGCCCGACCGGTTCACCGACCTGCTCGCCGGGGAGGGCATCGACGAGGTCGTCGTCACCACCGTCGACGCCGAGCACGACCGCTACATCGTCCCGGCCCTGAAGGCGGGCTGCCGGGTCGTCACCGAGAAGCCGATGACCGTCGACGCCGGGCGCTGCGCCCGCATCCTCGACACCGTCCGCGCTACCGGCAACTCCCTGACGGTCGCCTTCAACTACCGTTTCAACCCGGTGCACGAGACAGTCCGCGATCTGCTCGCCGACGGCGCGGTCGGCGAGGTGCTGTCGGTCCACTTCGAGTGGCTGCTCGACGTACGGCACGGCGCCGACTACTTCCGCCGCTGGCACCGCGAGAAGCGGCACAGCGGCGGCCTGATGGTGCACAAGTCCTCGCACCACTTCGACCTCGTGAACTGGTGGCTCGCCGACGAGCCCCGGGAGGCCTTCGGCTACGGGCGGCTCGGCTTCTACGGCCGCGAGGCGGGGGAGCGGCACGGACTGCGGCGGGACTACGACCGCGCCCACGGCGCCGAGCCGGCCGCCGACGACCCCTTCGCCCTGGACCTCGCGGCCGACGCCACCCTGCGCGCCCTCTACCTGGACGCCGAACGCGACGACGGCTACCTGCGCGACCGCAACGTCTTCGACGGGCCGGTCACCATCGAGGACGACATGTCCGTCCTGGTGCGCTACGCGCGCGGCGCGACGATGACGTACCACCTGACCGCCTACTCCCCCTGGGAGGGCTACCGGGTGATGTTCAACGGCAGTGCGGGACGGCTGGAGCTCGATGTGGAGGAGAGCCGCTGGCAGCCGCCGCTGAGCCGGATCACCTCAGCGGTGGGCGCGGTGCACGGCGACACGGCGGCCGAGCACGCGGGCGGCGCCCGTCTCACCCTGCGCCCGCTGTGGCAGCCCCCGCGGGACGTGCCGCTCGCGGTCGCCCACGAGGCCCACGGAGGAGGTGACCCGCGCATGCTCGACGCGCTGTTCGGGCCCGTCGGCCCCACCCGCACGGCGGACACCGGTACCGCGGCCCGCCCCACCGCCACCGAACGCGACGGGGCGCTCGCCCTCGTGGTGGGCCTGGCGGCGAACCGGAGCTTCGAGACGGGACGCCCCGTGCGCACCGACGAGCTGATCGCGGGCTGAGGAGGCGTCAGCTCCAGGCCCGGTACGGCTCGTCCAGGAGCTGGAAGACCGGCTCGCCCCGTACCGGGTCCTTGGCCGTGGACAGCCGCACCCGGTCCCCGCTGTGGATCCCGATCGGCGGACCCATCACCCGGCCCCGCACGACGAAGCCCTCGGCCATCTCTATCTGCGACACGTTGCGCGCCGCGGGGGTGTTGCGGTGCACCACCGTGGAGTGGCGGACGGTGCCCGTGCCCTCGGCGCGCTCCGTGCGCAGCTCGCTGCCCCGGCACACCGGACACAGCAGCCGGTGGTACATGGCGGTGCCGCACCAGGTGCAGCGCTGGAAGAGGATGGCCTCTTGGTTCTGGCCCCTCGGGTCGAGCAGACCCGTCGCGGAGCCGGCTGCCTGCTGAGCGACGCTTCCTGAGTGGTACACGCTGGTCAACTCCCTGCACTCGGCCGGAATCCGCGCACGCGATCACCCGCGCACACGTGTGCGCGGTTCGCCGTGCCACCGTGCACGCAGCACAGAGTATGGCACTCAGTGCCACTCGTAAAGGCACTCCGTACCCTCAATGTGAGGGCGCTCAGCCCCGCCCCAGCGTCGCCTCGATCTCCTGCACCACCCGCCACAGCGGCGCCCCGCGCCGCGCCACGACGATCACCACGTCCTCCGGCTGCTCCGCCACCGGCGGCACCGGCACGGCCCCGAACGCCGACTGCACGTAGGCCAGCGCGTGGTCGACCGCGGTGCTCGCCTCGCCCCGCCCGTCCGAACGCAGCCAGGACCGCAGCGCGTTGTTGTGCGCCGCCACCACCGCCGCCGCGATCACGTCGGCCTGAAGGATGCCCTCCCGGCGGGTGGCGAAGCGCCGGCGCAGGTACTCGGCGAGGGCCCGCTCGTAGCGCCACACGACCGACAGTTCATAGGCGCGCAGCCCCGGCACCTGCCTGGTGAGGCGGTAACGCTGCACCGAGAACGTCGGGTTCTCGGCGTACATGCGCAGCACGAGCCGCGCCGCGTCGCAGACCCGCCCCACGGGTTCGTCGTCGTCCGAGCCGCCCGCCAGGAAGGCCGTCATGTCGGCCAGGCACCGCTCGTGGTCCGGGAAGACCACGTCCTCCTTGGAAGGGAAGTACCGGAAGAACGAGCGCCGTCCGACACCGGCGAGCGTCACGATGTCGTCGACGGTGGTCTGCTCGTACCCCCGCTCGAGGAACAGCCGGAAGGCCGCCGCCACCAGGGCGTCCCGCATGGGTGGTTTTCCGGCACCGGCCTCGTCCTTCTCGGAGCTCATGGGCGCGAACGTAGCACCCGGAAGATCAGAGGTGGCACTCAGTGCACATCGCGGGAGGTACTGAGTGCTCTGCCGGCCGGGCCCGCCCGGTCGCTGAACCCCGGACGCGCAGGCCGCGTATCTAGCGGCAGGACGATCCCCGAAGACGGGCGCCCCCGGCCCGTACGAAGGAGTACAGCGTGTCGACACCGTCCGAGCCCCGGCCGCCGCATGACGGCCCGGCCCTCGAACCCATCCGGGTCCTGCGGCCCCGCCGCACCGACGCCCTCGCGGAACTGATGCGGGAGTTCCAGCGGGAGACCGGCCGTGACCCGGCCCGGCAGGAGTCCGGCCGCGACCCCGGCGGCTACGAGTCCGTCGCGCTGCCGTGGAAGGGGCAGGCCGGCTCCGAGGCCCTGACGCAGGAGCTGCCTCCCGTCGCCCGCGAGACCACCCGCCGCTCCAACCGCGCCGTCCCGCCTGGGGCCGGGCTGCGCCGCGCCGCCGTCGCGGTGGCCGTCCTGGCCGCCGCGGTGATCGGTTTCGGCGGTGCGCTCCTGCTGCGCGGCGAGCACCGGGGCGACACGGCC
>NZ_WWIC01000107.1:0-6674 GCF_009872555.1 Streptomyces sp. SID5643 | reverse complement strand
GTGCGGGCCCGCGTCGAGCACACCTTCGCCCGAATGAAGAACTGGAAGCTCCTGCGCGACTGCCGCCAAAGGGGCGACGGCCTCCATCACGCCGTGCAGGCCGTCGCCACCATGCACAACCTCGCCATGACAGGGTGAAACAGCGGGCCAGCCATCACCCGGACATGCCGCCACCAAGCCTTCTGCAACACCCTTTAGAGGGCGCTGCTGCTCCTGGCCACCGCCCACTCGTGCTGGGCCGCCACGTCGGCCTTCACCTCCGCCAGCTGGACGGCGACCGCGCTCGGGGCCGTGCCGCCCCTGCCGTTGCGGGAGGCCAGGGCTCCGGGGACGTTGAGGACCGTACGGACCTCGGGGGTCAGGTGGCTGGAGATCTTCGCGAACTGGTCGTCCGTCAGCTCGTCCAGCTCCTTGCCCTCGGCCTCGGCGGCCTTGACGCACTCCCCCGCGACCTCGTGGGCCACGCGGAAGGGCACACCCTGCTTGACCAGCCACTCGGCGATGTCCGTGGCGAGGGAGAAGCCGGCGGGGGCCAGTTCCTCCATGCGCTCGCGGTGGACGGTGAGGGTGGCCATCATGCCGGTGAAGGCCGGGAGCAGGACCTCCAGCTGGTCGATGGAGTCGAAGACCGGCTCCTTGTCCTCCTGGAGGTCGCGGTTGTACGCGAGCGGGAGGGCCTTGAGGGTGGCCATCAGGCCCGTCAGGTTGCCGATCAGGCGGCCGGACTTGCCGCGCGCCAGCTCCGCGATGTCCGGGTTCTTCTTCTGCGGCATGATCGACGAGCCCGTCGAGAACGCGTCGTGCAGGGTCACGAAGGAGAACTCCTTCGTGTTCCAGATGATGACCTCCTCGGCGATCCGGGAGAGGTTGACCCCGATCATCGCCGTGATGAACGCGAACTCGGCGACGAAGTCGCGGGAGGCCGTCCCGTCGATGGAGTTGCCGGCCGAGCCGTGCTCGAAGCCGAGGTCCTTGGCCACCGCCTCCGGGTCCAGCCCGAGGGAGGAGCCCGCGAGGGCGCCCGAACCGTAGGGCGAGACCGCCGTGCGGGCGTCCCACTGGCGCAGCCGCTCCGCGTCCCGGGAGAGGGACTGGACGTGGGCCAGGACGTGGTGGGCGAAGAGAACGGGCTGGGCGTGCTGGAGATGGGTGCGGCCGGGCATCGCCACGTCCGGGTGCGCCTCGGCGAGGCCGATCAGCGCGTCCTGGAGCTCGGCGATGAGGCCGCCGACGATCCGGGCGTGATCCCGCAGGTACATCCGGAAGAGGGTCGCGACCTGGTCGTTGCGGGACCGGCCCGCGCGCAGCTTGCCGCCCAGGTCGGGGCCGAGGCGCTCCAGGAGGCCGCGCTCCAGGGCGGTGTGGACGTCCTCGTCGGCGATCGTGCCCACGAAGGAGCCGTCGGCGACGTCCGCCTCCAGCTGGTCGAGACCGGCGATCATGCGGGTCAGCTCGTCCTGTGTGAGCAGGCCCGCCTTGTGCAGCACGCGCGCGTGGGCGCGAGAACCGGCGATGTCGTACGGCGCGAGACGCCAGTCGAAGTGGACGGACGCGGACAGCTTCGCCAGGGCCTCGGCGGGACCGTCGGCGAAACGACCGCCCCAGAGCCGGACGTCACCGCTGTTGCTGCTCACCTGCGTGCTCCTCAAGGGGTGTGGATGTGCCTCACCGTCATGCATGAGTATGCAGAGCTCTGCATGATTCGTCAATTCTGCGGGGCCGAGGAGCGAATTCAGGCCGCAGGAGAGGAATTTGAAGATCCTTTGAACGCGGGAAACCGCTTACCCGTACCTCTCGCCGAACGCAGGCGCCGCGTTACGACACCGACGACACCCGACCCCTAGTGAGGCATCCGCATGTCCAGGGCTCTTCCGAAGTACAACAAGCGTCGCGTCACGTTCATCGGCGGCGCCGCCGCGGTGGCACTGTCCGGCACGGTGATCGCCGGCTTCGCCCTCGCCGGGGAGGGCTCCAAGAGCGACGGGACCAGCGCCCGGACACTCGCGAGCCCCGGCACGATCACGTGCCCGGACGTCAGGTCGAAGCTCCCCGCGGTCCCCGCCTCCGCCAAGGCCGAGATCGACCGCAACCTGACTCTGCTCAACACGCAGATCCAGGAAGCCAACAAGCGCCTGGTCGACACCGTCGGCCAGGGCGGCCCGAACTTCGTCCAGAACGCCATCCTCGGCCCCCTCAAGGACAAGCGCGTCGCGGCGATCAACCGCATGGCCACCGCCATCGGCCGCACCGCGGCCAAGCCGCAGGGCCTGGACTCCCTGGCCGCCTGCACCCTCAACGGCGCGGGCACCAACGCGGGCGGCGGCGCGGCCGGCAAGCCACAGGCGGGCGGCAACGCGGGTAACGCCGGGAATGCAGGGAATGCCGGCAACGCAGGGAACGCCGGCAACGCCGCCGCCGGCACGATCACCTGCCCCGACGTCCGCTCCAAGCTCCCTGCCGTCCCCGCCTCCGCCAAGGCCGAGGTCGACCGCAACCTCACCCTCCTCGACACCCAGCTCCGGGAAGCCAACACCCGTCTGGTGAACACCGTCGGCCAGGGCGGCCCGAACTTCGTCCAGAACGCCATCCTCGGCCCCCTCAAGGACAAGCGCGTCGCGACCGTCAACCGCATCGCCACCGCCATCGGACGGACCGCCGCGAAGCCCCAGGGCCTGGACTCCCTGGCCGCCTGCACGCTCACCAAGTGAGGTGACAGGCGCTGTGGCCGCCCCGTGGGAGCGCCGGCCGGGGCGGCCACGGACGACGCCTGCCTGCGGGATCCGACAGAGGTGACCGGATCCCGCAATTCCTTAGACGGTCGAAAGATCTGCGACCATAATCGTTCGACATGGGAAAGACTTATGAGCGCATAGACGGCCGGCTCCGCACGTTCATCGAGGCGCAGCCGGTCTTCTTCACCGCCACCGCTCCCCTGGCCGCCGACGGCACGGTCAACCTCTCGCCCAAGGGGCTCACCGGCTCCTTCGCGGTGCTCGACGAGCTCACGGTGGCCTACCTCGACTTCGCCGGTTCCAACGCCGAGACCATCGCCCATCTCCGGGAGAACGGTCGGATCACCCTGATGTGGTGCGCCTTCCAGGGCCCGCCGAACATCGTCCGCGTGCACGGCAGGGGCGAACCGGTCTTCCGTGACGACCCCCGCTTCCGGGAACTGCTCGCGCACTTCCCGGACATCGACCCGGCGCGGCACGGCCTGCGCGCGATCATCGTGGTCACCGCCGAACTCGTCCGCGACACCTGCGGTTACGGAGTCCCCTTCATGGCGTACGAGGAGGACCGGGACCTGCACGGCAAGCGGTTCGCCCGGGAGGACGACGCCTCGCTCAACGCGTACTTCGGCAAGAAGGAGCACATCGCCACCAGCCTGGACGGACTACCCGGGCTGCCGTTGCCGCTGCCTCCCTCTACCGTCTGAGGCATGCGCCCCGGTGCCGTCGCCCTCGTCCTCTCCTCCCTGATCGCGCTCGGCGCCGGACCGCCCGCCCCGCCGCCGCTGCCGGCCCGGATGGCGGACACCGGCGGCGGCACCCAGCTGATCACGGCGGTGGCCCCGGAGCGGGCCTCGACGACGGGCACGGTCAGCTGGTGGGACCGGGGCGGAGACGGACGCTGGGTGAAGAGGGGCTCCGTCCCCGCCCGTTTCGGGGCGAACGGGCTCGTCGCGGGCGCCTCCCGCAAGCAGGGCACCAGCACCACACCCACCGGCCTCTACGAGCTGCCGTACGCCTTCGGCATCAAGGCGGCGCCGCCCGGGACGGCGTACGGCTACCGCAGGGTGCACCGGGACTCCTGGTGGTGCCAGGACAACGGCTCCCGCTCCTACAACCGCTGGAGCGAGCCGCGCGCGGCGGACTGCCGGGCCGCCGAGGCCGAGCAGCTGATCACCTACCGCGCCCAGTACGCACACGCGCTCGTCATCGGCTTCAACTACGACCGTCCCGTGCGGGGGCGCGGCGCCGGGATCTTCCTCCATGTCGACGGGCGGGGAGCGACGGCCGGTTGTGTGTCCGTGCCCGAGGACGCGATGCGGCGGATCCTGACCTGGGCCGACCCCGCGCGGCGGCCGCACATCGCCGTCGGCACGGCGAGCGGGAAGACGGCCGTCACGCGGCTGTGACGGGGCGCCGGCCGGGCTCGGGTTACCAGCGGTCACTCCTGTCGGCAGGAGACTCGGGACGCGGCTGAACACTCCCGTGTCCCGGCACGTATCTGTGGGCCAAGGGTCAAGTCCCCACGGAGGAACCGTGACCACCACGCTCGCAGGCGGACGTGCCGCCCGCCGCCAGACGATGCGCCGCATCCGCCCGCGCCGCTCCCCGGCCGTCCCGCTGCTGATCGCCCTGTGGGCCGGTGCGGCGGCCGTGCTGTGGCTGTGGTGGGACAACACACCGTCCCTCGCGGACAACACGAGCAAGATCCTGGCCGCCGGCCGGATCACCGGTCTGCTCGCCGGCTACCTCATGGCGCTGGTGGTGCTCCAGATGGCCCGGGTGCCCGCGCTGGAGCGCCGGGTGGGCACCGACCGGGTCGCGCGCTGGCACGCCATGACCGGCCGCTACACGCTCTGCCTGGTCCTCGCCCACGTCTTCCTCATCATGTGGGGCTACGCCCTCCAGGCGGGCAAGGGTCTCGGCGACATCGTCCAGCAGACGACCGACTCCATCAACCAGCTGCCGGACATGGGCAAGGCCGCCATCGGTACTGGCCTGCTGTTCCTCATCGGGATCCTGTCCATCGGCGGGGTGCGCCGGCTGATCGGGTACGACACCTGGTACCACGTGCACCTGCTGACGTACGCGGCGGTGTACCTGACGTTCTGGCACCAGATCACCACCGGCAACGAGTTCGCCGTCGAGCCGGCCGCGAAGACCTTCTGGTACGGGCTGTACGGCGTGGTGACCGCGCTGGTCGTCTGGTACCGGATCCTCACCCCCATCCGGCTGAACATGCGGCACCGCATGCGGGTGGCGGCGGTCATCGAGGAGACCCCCGGGATCGTGTCCGTGCTGATCAGCGGGCGCAAGCTGCACCGGATGGGCGCGGAGGCCGGTCATTTCTTCCGCTGGCGGTTCAAGGCGCCGGGCATGCGCTTCAGTTCGCACCCGTACTCGCTGTCGGCGGCGCCCCGGCCGGACATGCTGCGGATCACGGTCAAGGCGATCGGTGACCACACCTCCCGGCTGCGTGATCTCGAACCGGGCACCAAGGTGTGGGCCGAGGGCCCCTACGGTGCGATGACCGCCCAGCGCCGCAGCCGCGGCAAGGTGCTGCTGGTCGCGGGCGGTGTGGGCATCACCCCGATGCGGGCGCTGTTCGAGACGCTGCCGGGCGCGTCCGGCGACATCACCCTGCTCTACCGGGCCAACACCACGCAGGACCTGGCGCTGTGGGGCGAACTCGCCAAGATCGCCGACGAGCGCGGCGCCCGGCTGATGTACGCGGTCAACAGCCCGGAGGGCGAACGCCCCGACATCTCGGCGGAGTCCCTCCAGCGCAAGATCCCGGACATCGGTGACCACGACGTCTTCATGTGCGGGCCGCCCGGCTTCGCCCAGTCGGTCTACGAGGCACTGCGCGGCGCGGGAGTACCCGCTCGCCGTATCCATCACGAGTCGTTCGAGATGTGAGCGACGGGACACCAACGGTCTTTCAGGAGTTTGGGAAACGATGAGGAAGTCTCACCCCGTCCGGCGTGCCGTGCTCGCCGGCGCAGCCACCGTCTCCGGGATCGTGCTGCTGCTGTCCCTGAAGCCCGCCTCCGACCCGGGTTCGGCCCAGGCGGCGGGTCAGGCGCCGCCCGCGGCGGCCGGGCAGGCACCGCAGGGCGGCGTGAACGGCGCGGTCACCGGTGACGCCGCGCAGACACAGTACGGCGCGGTGCAGGTCCGCCTGACCATGAACAACGGCAAGATCACCCAGGCCGAGGCGGTCCAGGCCCCCAAGGGCGGACGCAGCGACCAGATCACGGCCAGCTCGGTGCCGCGGCTGAACCAGGCGGCGGTCGCGGCGCAGAGCGCGGACATCGACGCGGTCTCGGGCGCCACGTACACCAGCGCCGGCTACAAGAAGTCCCTCCAGTCGGCCCTGGACAAGGCGAAGGCGTCGGCCGGGGCGCAGCAGGGGTCGGGCAACGCGCAGACGCTGACCGGCGATGTCGCGCAGACGCAGTACGGCCCGGTGCAGGTGCGGGTGACCGTCGCGGGCGGCAAGATCACCAAGGCCGAGGCGGTGCAGGCCCCCAAGGGCGGCCGCAGCGACCAGATCACCTCCTCCTCCGTCCCCCGCCTCAACCAGGCGGCCGTGGCGGCCGGAAGCGCGGACATCGACGCGGTCTCGGGCGCCACGTACACCAGCGCCGGCTACAAGAAGTCCCTCCAGTCGGCCCTGGACAAGGCTCCGGCCGGCGGTGGCCCCTCGCAGGCCGCGGGTTCGGGAGGCGGTCAGGCAGCGGGTTCGGGAGGCGGTCAGGCGGCGACGCAGACCCTCACCGGCAGCGTGGCGCAGACGCAGTACGGCCCGGTGCAGGTGCGGGTGACCGTCGCGGGCGGCAAGATCACCAAGGCCGAGGCGGTGCAGGCCCCCAAGGGCGGCCGCAGCGACCAGATCACCTCCTCCTCCGTCCCCCGCCTCAACCAGGCGGCCGTGGCGGCCGG
>NZ_WWIC01000106.1:0-111612 GCF_009872555.1 Streptomyces sp. SID5643 | reverse complement strand
CCCGTCCCCCGTCCCCCGACCACACAGAGAGGTGTCGTCGATGCGTCTGCTCGGACTTGCCTGCGGGCAGGAGGACGGCAGTGCCGAGGTACTGCTGAAGGCCGCGCTCACCGCGGCCGCGCGCGAAGGTACAGCCGTCGAGATGGTACGGCTGACCGACCTGTCCCTGGTCACCGCCGCCACCGCGGACGCCGGGGACGACGCGGCCTGGTTCTGCGACCGGCTGCTCGACGCGGACGGCGTGATTGTCAGCTCCCCCACTTACACCCGCAGCGCACCGGGCGCGTTGAAGCTCCTCATCGACCGCGCCTTCGGTCCACGCACGGACGTGGTCTTCGTCCGTGAGGCCCTCGCCTCCCGCGAACACGGCCCGGCCGAGCACGAGGAGACGCGCGGTCTTCTGGGCCTCGACACGGCCCCCGATCCGCGGGTCCTCAAGCCGCGCGTGGCCGGCTTCATCGCCGTGGGCGGCTGCCCGTCACCCCACTGGCGCACGCTGACGCTGCCCACTCTGCACGCCCTGGCCTTCCCCCTGCACATGGCCGTCGCCGACCAGATGGAAGTCCCCACCCCCGGCGGCCTGGGCGGCATAGCCACCGACCCGGCGGCTGTGCTGCGCGCCGAGCGGCTGGGCGGCGCGGTTGCCCGGCAGCTCGGCCTGCCCCACGACGAGGTCCGGTTCCTGGGGGAGCCCGGCACCTGCCCGATGTGCCACCTCGACCTGATCGTGCTGCGCGACGGCCGCGTCGAATGCGGCACCTGTGGGGCCGCGGGCCGTTTCGTCGTCGAGGACGGCGGCGTCCGGGTCGACTTCTCCCCCGCCGGCACCGCTTCCTCCGTCCACACCCTCACGGAGCTGGAGGAGCACTACCGGGAACTGCTGAGCACCGCCGCACTGGAGCCGGACCCCCAGGAGATCGACAAGCACGCCGCCGCGTTCCGCGACAGCGTCCCCGTCCTGCGCCCACCGCGGCCGTAGACCATCGTTCGCGGGCTCTCCACCGACGCCGGCGTGCCTTCGGCCGGGAGGTGCCCCCAGGTACGGAGATCCGTCAAGGCCGTTGCCTCGTGCGGCGTCGGGCGACCGGAACGGTCAGGGGGGCCGGGCCGGCCACCACGGTGTTGGAGACGGAGCCGATGCCCTCGACGGTGAGGGTGACCGTGTCGCCGGGCTTCAGGGGAGGCGGGGACTGCTCACCCCGTACACCCCACAGCTCGGCGAGGCAGCCGCCGTTTCCGCAGGTCCCGGAACCGAGGACGTCACCGGGGCGGACGACTGTGCCGCGCGAGGCGTAGGCGGCCATCTCCTCGAAGGTCCAGCTCATGTTGGACAGCAGATCCTCGCCCACGACCTCGCCGTTGATCTCGGCGGTGAGCGCCAGGCGCAGGAAGCCGTCCGCGTCGCGGTACTTCTCCAGCTCGTCGGCGGTGACCAGGTACGGCCCCAGCGTGGTGGCCGTGTCCTTGCCCTTGCAGGGGCCGAGGCCCACCTTCATCTCGGCGGACTGCAGGTCCCGTGCCGACCAGTCGTTGAAGACGGTGTAGCCGACGATGTGGTCGTGGGCCTGCTCGGGCGTGAGGTCGCGGCCCTCCTTTCCGATCACGGCGGCGACCTCCAGCTCGAAGTCGAGCACGCTCGACCCCGGTGGCATGGGGATGTCGTCGTGCGGCCCGTACATCGCGTAGGGGTTGCCGAAGTAGAACGTCGGGGCCGCGTACCACCGCTCCGGTACTCCGGCAGCCCCGTCCACGGACCGCCGTACGCCCTCGACGTGTTCCTCGAAGGTGACGAAGTCCCGCACGGTGGGCGGCTGGAGCGGGGGCAGGAGCCGTACCTCGCAGATGTGGGGGCCGGCCGGGACATCGAGGGCCGCGGAGCTCGCGTCGAGCAGTTCGGGCAGGCCGCCGCCCTGGGCCAGCAGGCCGGTCAGTGAGCTGACGCCGGGAAGAGGGAAGAGCGTGCCGTCCTCTTCGACGACGGCCACGTGGCGTCGGTTGCGGTACTCGTACGCGGCGAAACGCATGGCGGTTTCCTGTCGGCTGTCGACGTTCGAGGGGGGCGCGAAGGCCGGGGGCGCGGCGTGGGAGTCAGGGCATGACAGGGCCACCGCGCCCCCGGGGACCGGAGGGCTTCGCCGATCAGACCGGCGGGGCGACGAACACGCCGCGGTCGACGTCGTTGAAGGATTCCTTGGTGACCAGTTCGTTCATGGGGTTGGCGGTGCCCCACTGGTCGGTGACCTCGGGCTGGGAGAAGTCGTAGACGTGCGGGTGCCAGGTGTCCTCGTCCAGCAGCTCCAACTCCGTCGTGTACTCGACGGTGTTGCCGTGCGGGTCGAGGAAGTACGTGAAGGTGTTGTCGCCCGCCATGTGCCGGCCCGGCCCCCAGATCTTGCGGGCGCCGGAACGGATGACACGGCCGGAGCCGCGCATGTACTCGTCGATTCCGCGCATCTCGAAGGAGATGTGGTGCAGCGAGGTGTGCGGTCCCCTGGCGATGGCCATGGAGTGGTGCTGGTTGCTGATCCGCATGAAGTGCATGACGTCGCCGATGTGCGGATGGCCGAGCGTGTCGGACAGCCGGAAGCCGAGGTGCTCCTCGTACCACGCCTTGGTCTTGTCCAGATCCGGCGAGTTGAGCACGACGTGCGACAGCTTGACCGGGATCGACTCCTTCTCCTCGATCTTGCGGTGCTGCCGCACCTCGACGTCGGCCGAGACCTCGATGGTGCGGCCGTCGACATCGAAGAAGCGGAAGCCGTAACCGCCGCCGGGGGTTTCCACCTTGCCCGGCTGGGTGACCAGCTCGACACCCCCGGCGAGGAGTTGCTCGGCGAGCGTGTCCACGTCGGCCGGGCTCGCGGCACCGTAGGACACGAGGTCGAGGCGCTTCTCCTCGGCCTTGCGCAGCCGGACGACGTACTGCTCCGGGCTGCCCTCGGCGGCCAGGAAGGAGATGCCCGAGTCCTCGGCGACCTTGGTCAGGCCCCAGACTCCGGCGTAGAAGTCGAGTTGCTTGTGGTAGTCCGGCACGGCGAGGTCGACGTGGCGGAGGTGGGTGAGCAGGCGGTTGTTCATGGGGGGAGCTCCTCACGCGAGGTTGAGCAGAGCGGCGGCGTTTGCGCCGCGGAGGGAGTGGAAGTCGGTGTCGGGCAGGTCCGCGGCGCGCAGCGCGCCGAGCGGGTCGTCGGTGCCCATGTCGAAGGGGAAGTCGGAGCCGAGCAGGACCCGTTCCGGGCCGACCGCTCGCAGCAGCTCCTTCAGCACCTGGGGGTCGTGGACGAGGGAGTCGAAGTACAGCTGCTTCAGATAGCTGCTCGGTTCGCGCTCACAGCCCCGGGCGTCGGGACGGGCCCGCCAGGCGTGGTCGGAGCGGCCGAGGTGGGTGGGCAGGTAGCCGCCGCCGTGCGCCGCGATCAGCTTCAGGCCCGGGTGGCGGTCCAGGACGCCGGAGAAGATCAGGTGGGAGAGGGCGACGGCGTTCTCGGTGGGCTGGCCGACGGTGTTGGACAGGTACCACCGGTCCAGGCGCTCGTCGAGCGTGCAGCCGAACGGGTGCAGGAAGACCAGGGCGCCTGTCTCCTCCGCACGGGACCAGAGGGGTTCGTACGCCGTGTCCGACAGCTCGTGGCCGGGCGCGTGCGAGGAGATCTCCACTCCCCTCAGCCCCTGGTCCAGGGCGTGGTCGAGCAGGCCGACCGCGAGGCCGGGATGCTGGAGCGGGACCAGGCCCAGGCCGTGCAGGCGGTCGGGAGCCTTCGCACAGTGTGCGGCGGTGCCCTCGTTGGCCAGTCGGCAGACCGTCTCGGCCAGTCGGGGCTCGGCCCAGTAGTGGTAGTGGGACGGCGAGGGGCTGACCAGCTGAATGTCCACGCCCTGCGCGTCCATGGCCGTCAGGCGCGCCGTGGCGTCCGTCAGCTTCGGCACGCGCGCGCCGACCATCGGGCCGTTCACCGCCAGGGCCGCCGGGCCGTTGCGGCGCGCGTCGAGGGCGCGGGCCTCGGCGAGACCGGGATGGCCGGCGACGGCCTCCTCGACCTCCGGGAGCAGGACGTGTGCGTGGACGTCGATGGTCGGCGCGGAGGATGCGGTGGTGGTCACGGGCGCTCCTTGAGGAGGTTCATGGTGCGGCCGACCAGCCCGGCCATGTCGGCGTCACGCACACCGTCCAGCTGCCACTGGCCGATCTGCAGGGACGCCTCGACGACGGTGCGCACCCGGGGAATGCGGCGGTCGTGGTAGGCCTGGAGCAGCTTGTCGTCCCAGTCCCGGCCGTCGGCCACGGCCCCGCTGAGCAGCTCGGCGAGGACGAGGGCGTCCTCCAGGGACATGGCCGCGCCCTGGGCCATGGTGGGCGGGCAGCAGTGGGCGGCGTCGCCGATGAGCACGACCCGGCCCCGGTGCCAGGAGCCCTCGACCAGCAGGCGGTCGAACCAGGTGTAGTTGACCTTCTTCGGGTCGGTGATGTGCTCGGTGATCTCCGGCCAGACCCCGCCGTAGCTCTGCGCCAGGCGGCGCATCTCGTCGGCGTAGGTGGCCGGGTCGATGGAGGCGCGGTCGCGGCACCCTTCGACGACGAACGCGTAGATGGTGTTCTCGCTGGTGGGGCAGTAGCCGGCGATGTAGGCGGGGCCGCCGTAGGCGAGGTCGGTGCGCGTCACGCGCTCGGGCCGCGGGGCGGCGATGCGCCAGATGGCCATGCCGGTCGGCTCGGGTTTGTCCGTGATGCCGATCACGGCGCGGGTGGCGGAGTTGACTCCGTCGGCGCCGATCACCAGGTCGTAGCGGCCCTCGCTGCCGTCGCTGAAGCGCACCGACACGCCGTCGGCGTCCTGCTCCAGCGCTTCGGCGGTGGTGCCGAGGCGAACGTCGGCGCCGGAGGCGCGGACCGTGTCGATGAGGATCTGCTGCAACTGGGGGCGCTGCATGCCGAGGGTGGCGGGCAGGTCCTCGCCGCCGGTCTGGATGTCTTCGGCGACGAACAGGACGGTGCCGTCGGGGGTGGTCACGCCCAGCGAGCCGAAGGCGTATCCGGAGGCTTTCACCTGTTCCCACACGCCCAGTTCGCGCAGGACCCGCAGGGCGTTGCCCTGGAGGGTGATGCCGGAGCCGGTGGTGGCGTTCCAGTCCGGCTTGGCCTCGATCAGGTCGACGGCGATGCCGGCGCGGCGCAGCAGGATGGTGACGGCGTTGCCTGAGGCGCCCCCGCCGATGACCAGGACGGTGGGTGTGCCCCCGGCCGGAGGCTGGGAGAGAGTGCGGGTGTCAGCCATGTCGGGGATTCCTCCCGGGGTGGGGCCGCGCGACTTCGGGCGGCGGGGGCTGCGGCTCGCCCGCTGCGAGTGCGGGCCAGAGGTGGGGACGGATCACCCGGCGAAGCGGGTGAGCGGTGGGGGCCGGATGGTCCGCTGCTGTCCGGGAACGGCGCATCCGGCGGCAGTGCGGGCTACTTGACGGCGACCGGGTTGACCGGGGAGCCGACGGCTCCGGTGATGGGGAGGGGAGCGGCGGTGAGCCAGAACTCGTACACGCCGTCGTCGGCGCAGTCGGCGGCGAGTGCGTCGAGGTCCCACATCTCGCCGATCAGCAGGCCCATGTTGGGGATGACGACCTGGTGCAGCGGCTGGAAGGCGCCCTCGAACTCGTTGGGGCGGACCTCGAAACCCCAGGTGTCGGTGGCGATGGCGGCGATCTCGGTGCCGTGCAGCCAGCCGGCGGTGGTGAACGACAGGCCGGGCGCGGGGCCGCCCGCGTAGTCGCCCCAGCCGTCGCGGCGGGCGCGGGCGAGACGTCCGGTGCGGACGAGGACGATGTCACCGGTGCCGACGGTCACCCCATGGGCTTCAACCGTCTGCTCAAGGTGCTCCTCGGTGATGGCGAACCCGTCGGGCAGCTCTCCCCCGCCCGTGCCGACGACCAGGCCCACGTCGAGCAGCACGCCGCGTCCCGCGACGTACGGCGCCATGTGCTCGATGCCGGTGACAAGGTCTCCGTCGGAGGTGACCACCTGCTCGGCGGCCCGTCCGTTCCACGCCTTGCCGTGGTCGAAGATGTGCCCGAGGCCGTCCCACTGGGTGGAGCACTGCAACGGCATCGCGATCACGTCGTCCGCGCCGCCGAGGCCGTGCGGGAAACCCTGGTTGCCCAGCGCCGCGTCGGTCCCCGTGTCGAGCATGGTGTGCACCGGGTTGGTCCGCCGGCGCCAGCCCTTCTGCGGGCCGTTCATGTCGAACCGCTGGGCCAGCGAGAAGCTCACGCCGCGGCGCACGAGCGCCGCGCCCTCGCGCCGCTTGGCCTCGTCGAGGAAGTTCAGTGTGCCGAGCACATCGTCCTCACCCCAACGGCCCCAGTTGGAGTACGCCTTGGCGGCCTCGGCTATCGCGCCCTCCGGGTCGCGGCGGTCCAGGCTCATGCCGTTCCCTCCGCGACACAGCGGGTGCGCTGCACGCCCAGACCGGTGATGGAACCCTCCATGACGTCGCCGCCCTGCAGCAGGCGTCCCCAGTGGATGCCGTTGCCGGCCGGACTGCCGGTCAACACCAGGTCACCGGGCAGGAGTCGAGCCGTCTGCGAGGCGTACGACACCAACCGGGCGACTCCGAAGAGCATGTCCTTGGTGGACTCGTCCTGCATGGTCTCGCCGTTCAGCTTGAGCGTGACCCGCAGGTCACCGGTGTCCGCGATCGACTCCGCAGGTACGAGCCAGGGGCCGAGCGGGGTGAAGCCGGGGGCGTTCTTGCAGCGCAGCCAGTCGGTGCCGATGGCCTTCATGTCCCTGCGGAAAACGGTGGCGCGGTCGGTGAGGTCGTTGGCGATGGTGTACCCGGCGACGTACTCCAGGGCCTCCTCGACCGTCACCCGGTAGGCCGGCTTGGCGATGACGGCCGCCAACTCCAACTCCCAGTCCGGCTGTTCGGCCCAGGCGGGCAGGACGACATCGTCGTAGGGGCCCGTGATCGCGCTGGGCAGGCCGATGAACACGTAGGGCAGGTCCTCGGCGGCCCGGCGGTCCATGACCGCGGCGATCTCCGCTCGTGCCTCCTCGACGGTGCGAGGGTCGTCGGGGGAACGGTGGGCGACCTCCAGGTCGATCACGTGCTGCCGGTAGTTGGCGCCGGACTGAAAGATCTGCCGCGGCTCGACGGGGGCGTGCACGCGCAGGCCCTCCAGGGGCAGCCGGCCGAGGGCGTCGTCGTCCGCCAGGGTGCGCAGGACGGGGAGGGTCTCCTCCCACCGCTCCAGGACTGCGCGCAGATCCGACGGTGCCCAGTCCAGGGCGCTGCGCAGATCGAGTACCCGGTCATGGGCCAGGAGGCCGGGAAAGGACTCCCCGTCCTGAGCGGAGAACGTGCCGAGCGCGAACGGGCCGGCTGATTGCGCGAGCATTGCCATCGGATTTCCTCCTGCGGGGTTGGGGTCTACTGTGACCTCGATCGGCCAATCACGGAAATTAATTCTGTGGATGTGTCGAATCCACGTCATGGATGACTCTCGTTGCTAGGTGGCCTGCCGGTGAACCTGTCCCGACTCGACCTCAATCTGGTCCTCGCCCTTCGCGCGCTGCTGGAGGAGCGCAATGTCACCCGGGCCGGCGAGCGCATCGGCCTCAGCCAGCCGGCCATGAGCGCCGCGCTGTCCCGGCTGCGCCGCCATTTCGACGACGAATTGCTCGCCCGCACCGGCAACGCCTATGAGCTGACTCCGCTCGGCGCCGCCCTGCGCGACCGCAGCGCCACCGCGTGCGACCTGCTGGAGCGGGTCTTCTCCAGCCAGGCCGACTTCGACCCGGCGTCGGAGTCACGTGAGTTCACCCTGCTCGCCTCCGACTACGGGGCGGCCGTGTTCGGTGCCGCACTCGCCCGCACCCTGCACGAGGAGGCGCCCGGCATCCGGCTCACCTTCCAGCACCCGGCACCGTCCGTGGTGGAGAACACCGCAGCGGTGCTGAGCACCGTCGACGGACTGCTGATGCCGCACGGCGTCATCGACGGCTTGCCCGCCGTCGACCTCCACCAGGACCGCTGGCTGTTCCTGGTCGCCGACGATCACCCCGAGATCGGTGACGAACTCTCCCTGGACCAGCTGGGGCGTCTGCCGTGGGCCGTCTACCAGCGTCCCTACGACGCCCCGGCCGCCCGCCAGCTCAGCATGATAGGGATCAGCCCCCAGGTGGAAGTGTCCGTGCAGACCTTTCAGCTGCTGCCCCTCATGGTCGAGGGCACCCGCCGGATCGCGATGATCCAGGAGCGCCTGGCGCGCAAGGCGGTCCGATCGGCCGCGGTGCGCGTCCTGCCCTGCCCCTTCGAGGCGGTACCGGTGCGGGAGGCGATGTGGTGGCACCCGGTGCACGCTCAGGACGCGGGCCACATCTGGCTGCGGCAGAAGGCCGCGGAAGTGGGCGCGACACTGACGGGCAACGGCTACGGCAAGGGCAAGGACCCGGGGAAGGCCGTGCCCGGCGACCGGAGCGCGTGACTGCCGCCGGGTCGGCTCCGACCGGGCCCCGCGGCAGCTCGTGATCGACGCGCTCTCGGCGGCCTTCCCGCCCACCCTCAGGCCAACTGCTCCGGCAACGGCCGGGGATCGACGGCGTCCACCCGGCGGCGGGCCGCCCACAGCCCCGCCGCGACGAGAGCGGCGGCCAGCCCCAGCACGCCCACCGCACCGGCGAGAGTGCCGACCGCGGACTCCCCGGCGAGCAGCACCAGCGGGCAGATGAACTCACCGCCGAAGAAGGCCGCCGTCCACAACCCCGTCCCACGGCCGCGGTCCTCGAACGCCAGGCGGGACATGGCACTGGTGAGAAGGGCGGGCAGCAGCATGCCGGTGCCCACACAGTTGACGACCGCTCCGATGACCAGCAGCGGGGCATTGCCCGCGAGGAACATCACCCCGAAGCCGACCGCGCAGACCGCGAAGACGGCGGGCAGCATCGGGTCAGGAGACCGCTTCAGCCGGGCGAAGGTGACCGCTCCGCCCACGGTCGCGGCACTGGCGATCGCAGTGGCCAGTCCGATCACGCCGGTGTTCTCCACCCCGAGGTCGTCGAGCAGGTACGACATCTCCACCGGGACGGTGTAGAAGACCATCGCCCCGAAGAAGGTGAGGGCACAGATGCCGCCCAACTGCCGCCAGGGGAACGAGCGGCGGGCCTCCGTCCCGGCCCCGGTCTCCTCGCCGTCCGCACGGGCCGACGGGCTGGGCAGGGCGATCGCCATCAGCGGGGCGAGCACCAGGCTCACGGCGTAGACCCAGAAGGGCACGCGCCAGCCCGCCGATCCGGCGGCGCCGCCGAGCACGAAGAAGACGGTGGCCGACGCGGAGGCGCACATGGTCTGCAGGGCGAGGTACTTCACCCGCCGGTGACCGCTGTAGTAGTCGCCGATGAGAGTCGTGCAGCAGGTCATGATCGCGGCCTCGGCGACTCCGACCAGGGCGCGGCTGGCGATGATGCCGCCCAGCGACTCCAGCCACAGCGGTGCCGTGCCGAACAGCGCGTACAGGACGGTCGCCATGACCAGCAGGCGCTTGCGGCCCACCCGATCCACGATCACCCCGGCGAACGGCGCCAGCAGCGCCAGCGCCAGCGCCGGGACGGTCAGCGCGAGGGGCACCAGCGCCTTGGCCCCCGGGACCGACGCGAAGTGGTCCTGCATCTTCGGCAGTACCGGGGCGATCAGCACCGCCCCCAGGATCGGCAGACAGCTGCCCGCCATCAGAAGGGTCACCCGCAGCAGATGGGCCGGACCCGAGACGGCGACGGCTGACGCAGGGGTGGCATCGACCGCCGTGCGAGGCGGCGGGGGCACGGAACCGGGCATGGCGACTCCAGGGGACGGTAGAGGGAGTGGGCATGCCTCACGGGCGCCGACCGCGCACGGCATGCTGGGGACGCTCGCACGCCGGCGGCATCCGGACAGCGGCGTGCGGTAGCGACGACTATGGGGGCGCCGACGCGCCGGTGCCATCCCCCGCGCGATCCGAATCCCGTATCCGGGTCATCCACGCTGTGGATGGGACGGGCAACCGTCACACAGACGGAAGACGTGCACGACCGTCCCTGCGCGCGAACAGCGGTGCCCCGGAGCCCGGTCGTCCCTGGCTCCGGGACACCGCCGACCGGCGGCAGCCGGCACGTCGCGCACGCCGGGCTGCGTCAGCGGACAGGCAGCGGCAGGACGCGCCGGCAGGCGGCGACGGCCACGACCGCGACCACCACATGCATCACCATCAGCGCGGCGACGGCCGACGGCGCACTGCCGGGCGTACCGCCACCGAGCAGGGACAGGTCGGGCCCGAAGGACACGACCACGAGCGCGGGCACCAGCCACCGCAGCAGCCCCGCCGGGTTCTTGGCGACACGACGGACGACCGCCCAGCCCATGGCGCCGAGGACGACGCCGAACACCGTCAGCGGCCCGTACGCGGAGAGGTGCAGCGGAGCGAATTCGCCCGACGCCCCCGCCGCGCGGGCGAGCAACGCGACCACCACGTTTCCGAGGACGGCCACGACAGCCGCCGCGAGAAGCCCCGCGACCACCATCAGGCCGCGGGAGCGCGGCGCGGGTGGCGCGGACGACACGGCTTCGGGAACGGAACCCGACATGGGGACCTCCTGTGGAGAGCTCAAGAACGACAGGTGCAGCACCGGAAGGGCGGACGTTTGATTCCTCAAACATGCGGCAGGCTACTCCGAAGTGTTTGATCAGGCAAACACTTCGGGTTAAGGTGGCCACCATGACATCCCCCCGGTGGCTCACTCCCGAAGAGCTGCGAGCCTGGATCAACTACCTCGACTGCTCGACGCTGCTGAACGACTACCTCGATCAGCAGTTGCGGCGCGACGCGGCCATGACACACGCGGACTACAGCCTCCTGGCCCGCCTGTCCGTGGCACCCGGCCACGCCCTGGGGATGTCCTTGCTCGCCGAGCAGTTGAAGTTCACCCGCAGCCGCCTCACGCGCGCGGTGATCCGCCTGGAGGAGTCGGGCTACGTGCGGCGCCGGGAGGACCCGGCCGACGGACGCGGACAGCTGGCCGAACTCACCGATGCCGGAATGGAGTTGATGACCAAGGCCGCCCCCGGCCATGTTGCTGCCGTACGCCGCGTGGTGTTCGACGCCCTCAGTCCCGAACAGGTGGAGCAACTCGCCGCCATCACCGCCACCGTGGTCGCCTCCCTCAAGCAGGCCGGCGAGGAGGACGCCTACCCGGCGGCCCTGCCGTGGCATCGCCGCTGACTCCGAGAACCTCTAAGTCCGACAACCATCCCAGGCGGCCACGAGGCCACCTGCCCATGCCCGTTCGGGAGGACGCCATGCGCGTCGCGATCACCGGGTCCACCGGACTCATCGGATCCGCCCTCACCCACTCGCTCCTCACCGACGGCCACCAGGTCGTCCGCCTCGTCCGCGACCGGTCGGCGAGCCCTGCGGGAGACGGAACCGAGGCGGCGCACTGGGATCCGGTCGGAGGCCACATCCAGCCCGGTGCGCTGGACACTGTGGACGCCGTCGTGCACCTGGCCGGCGCCGGGGTCGGAGACAAGCGCTGGAGCGCCGCGTACAAGGAGGAGATCCGCCGCAGCCGCGTACGGGGAACCCGGACCATCGCGCGGGCGTGCGCCGCATCGTCCACACCGCCCCGCGTCCTTGTCTCCGCGTCCGCGACTGGTTACTACGGCGACACCGGTGACCGGACCATCGAGGAGAGCGCGCCACCCGGGGACGACTTCCTGGCTGCCGTCTGCGTCGACTGGGAGGACGCCGCAGACGCTGCCCGAGAGGCGGGCATCCGGGTGGTGCACCCCCGCACCGGCCTGGTGGTCTCCGCCGCAGGCGGCGCCTTCGGCAGGCTCTTCCCGCTCTTCCGCTTCGGCCTGGGCGGCCGGCTCGGCTCCGGCGACCAGTACTGGCCGTTCGTCTCGTTGACCGACCACATCAGGGCACTGCGCTTCGCGATCGACGACGACACGCTCACAGGCCCCGTCAACTTCACAGCCCCCGAACCACTGACGAACCGCGAGATCACGCGAGCGATGGGCCGCGCCCTTCATCGCCCGACGATCGCCTCCGTCCCTGCCTTCGCCCTCAGAGCGGCGCTCGGCGAGTTCACGACGGGCATCACAGGCAGTTGCCGCGCCGTGCCTGCGGCCCTGAACAAGGCGGGCTTCACCTTCGGCCACCCCACGATCGACGAGGCACTCCGCTCCGCTCTCCACACGAGCTGACAGGCAGGGACACCCGTGCCCTGTCGTCTTGGGTTGGGCGGCCCCGTTCACCGGGCTGAGCCTGCGCCGTTCGGCAAGGTGATCCCCGCGTTGCGGTGCGAGGGGCGGATCCGGTGAGCAAGGGCCGGCCGCGGAGCCCGCCGTCGTAGCCCGCGAGGGGCCTCGGTGAAGCGGGCACCAGCGGCAGTGAGGGGTCCGCGTCTTCGGCGGCGTGGTCAGGTGGCTCTGGTCACAGCTCCTGACTCACGACGGCTCCTTCGACGGGAGGGCGGTGGGGGTCGGGGTGTCCGGGGCCAGTACTCCCTCGGCTCGCAACTCGTCCCACACCGTGGCGGGGACCGTGCGCCGCAGCTGGTCCACGGTGTCGCGGACCTCCTCGGCGGAGCGTGCCCCGGTCAGGACGCTCGCCACCGCCCGGTGGCCGAACGGGAAGTGCAGGGCCGCGGCGCGCAGCGGCACACCGTGGTGTCCGGCGATCTTCTTCAGCCGCAGGGCGCGGTCCAGGACGGACCGCGGGGCGGGCGCGTAGTCGTACGTCGCCCCGGGCCTGGGGTCGGTCAGCAGCCCGGAGTTGAACACCCCGCCGATGATCACGCTCCGGCCCCGGGCGGCGGCCTCGGGAAGCAGTTCGTCGAGGCCCTCCTGTTCGAGGAGGGTGTAGCGGCCGGCCAGCAGCACCACGTCGATGTCGGTCTCGCGCAGGAAGCGGGCAGGCAGTGCGCACTGGTTCGTTCCGATGCCGATGGCACCCACGACGCCTTCGGCGCGCAGCCGCTCCAGCGCCGGATACGCCTCGGTGAGGGCTTGGCGGGCGTGGTCGTCGGGGTCGTGCAGCAGCACGATGTCGACGCGGTCAAGGGCGAGGCGGTTCAGGCTCGCCTCCAGGGAGCGCAGCACTCCTTCGGCGCTGAAGTCCCAGACCCGGCGTTGGGTGTCGCTGACTGCGAAGCCGTGCGCGAGGTCGTCCCCCCGGCCGCCCTGCGGGTTCGGTTCCAGGAGCCGCCCGACCTTGGTGGACACGGTGTACGCGTCCCGGGGGCGGTCGCACAGTGCGGTGCCCAGGCGGCGCTCGGAGAGGCCGAGACCGTAGTGGGGGGCCGTGTCGAAGGTGCGGATCCCGGCGTCCCAGGCGGCGTCCACGGCGGCGAAGGCCGATTCGGCGGAGACCGGGCGGAAGAGGTTGCCGATGCCCGCGGCCCCGAACGACAGCTCGGTGACCCGGACATCGGTGCCTCCCAGTGTGGCCGTCCTCATGAACCGGCCGCCGGGCGGAGCCTGAGGCCCTGCATTCCGCCGTCGACGGCGAGGGCGGTGCCGGTGACGGAGGCGGCGGCCGGAGACGCCAGGTAGACGATGGCGGCGGCGATCTCGTCGGCGGTGACCAGGCGGCCCATGGGCTGGCGGGCGTTGAGGGCGGCGCGCTCCGCTTCGGGGTCGTCGGCGGCGTCGAGGAGGCGGCCGACCCAGGGGGTGTCGGCGGTGCCCGGGTTGACGCAGTTGACGCGGATGCCCTCGCGGACGTGGTCGGCGGCCATGGCCAGGGTGAGTGAGAGGACGGCGCCCTTGCTGGCGGAGTACAGGGCGCGCTGGGGCAGGCCGGCGGTGGCGGCGACGGAGCAGGTGTTGACGATGCTCGCGTGGGAGGAGGCACGCAGGTGGGGCAGGGCCGCGCGGGTCGTGCGGACCATGCCGAGGACGTTGACGTCCAGGACGCGGTGCCACTGTTCGTCGGAGTTGTCCTCGACGGTGCCGAGAGCTCCGACGCCGGCGTTGTTGACGACGATGTCCAGCCCGCCGAGCCGCTCGGCCGCTTGCTCCACGGCACCGCGGACCGAGGTGTCGTCGCCGACGTCGGCCCTGAAGGCACGCAGCGGCTCGGGCACCCCGGTCGGTTCGAGGTCGAGCACGGCCACCGCCGCGCCCCGCTCCGCCAGGGCTCGGGCGGTGGCCAGCCCGATGCCGGACGCGCCCCCGGTGACGAGGGCCCTGAGACCTGACAGACCGGTCATGAGGCACCTTCCCGCTGCGTGCGGTCTGCGGTCCAGAAGGCTCCGTCGGGGAAGTCGTACGCGGCGATGGACTCCTCGCGCATGGTCGCGGAGAAACCCGGGGTCAGGGGGGCGGCGTAGTGGCCCTCGCGCATCACCACGGGGGCGGTGAAGTGCTCGTGGAGGTGGTCGACGTACTCGATGACCCGGTTCTCGGTGGTGCCGGAGAGCGTGAGGTAGTCGAACATGGACAGGTGCTGGACGAGTTCGCACAGGCCCACGCCGCCGGCGTGCGGGCAGACCGGGATGCCGAACTTGGCGGCGAGCAGCAGGATCGCCAGGTTCTCGTTGACGCCGCCGACGCGGGAGGCGTCGATCTGGAGGACGTCGATGGCCTCGGCCTGGAGGAGCTGTTTGAAGACGATGCGGTTCTGGACGTGTTCGCCGGTGGCGACCTTCACCGGGGCGACGCCACGGCGCACGGCGGCGTGGCCGAGGATGTCGTCGGGGCTGGTCGGCTCCTCGATCCAGTAGGGGTCGAAGTCGGCGAGGGCACGGGTCCATTCGATCGCCTCGCCGACGTTCCAGCGCTGGTTGGCGTCGATGGCGATGCGGATGCCGTCGCCGACGGCGGCGCGGGCGGTGCGCATCCGGCGGACGTCGTCGGCGAGGTCGGCGCCGACCTTCAGCTTGATCTGGGTGAAGCCGTCGGCGACGGCCTGCTTGGCCAGCCGGGTGAGCTTCTCGTCGGGGTAGCCGAGCCAGCCGGGTGAGGTGGTGTAGCCGGGGTAGCCACGCTCCAGCAGCACGGCCTCGCGCTCCGCGAGCCCGGCGCGGCCCTCGCGCAGCAGCCGGAGGGCTTCCCCGGGGGTGAGGACGTCGGCGATGTAGCGGAAGTCGACCTGGGAGACCAGCCACTCCGGCTCCGCGTGGGCCAGCAGCCGCCACAACGGCTGCCCGGCGCGCTTGGCCGCCAGGTCCCAGACGGCGTTGACGACGGCGCCGATCGCCATGTGCATCACGCCCTTCTCGGGGCCGAGCCAGCGCAGCTGGCTGTCGCCGATCAGGTCGCGGTTGACGGAGCCGGGGTCCGCGCACAGCTCCTCGACCGAGCGACCGACGAGGTGGGGCCGCAGAGCGCCGATGGCAGCGACCTGGACGTCGTTGCCGCGGCCGATGGTGAAGGTGAAGCCGTGGCCTTCCAGACCGTCGCAGGCGTCCGTGCGCAGCACGACGTAGGCGGCGGAGTAGTCGGGGTCCGGGTTCATGGCGTCCGACCCGTCCAGCTCCCGTGAGGTGGGGAACCGGACGTCGTAGGTGTCGACCGCGGTGATCCGGGCGTGGGTTGCAGTCAAGGGGGTGCCTTTCACGCTTGGCCGAAGGTCTGGCGCTGGCTCCCGAGCCCGTCGATCTCCAACTCGACGGTGTCACCCGGGCGGAGATAGGGGGTGCCGGGCAGGCCGAGGGCGACGCCGGCGGGCGTACCGGTGTTGATCACATCGCCGGGCTGAAGGACCATGTACCGGCTGAGGTAGGCGACGATCTCGTGGACCGGGAAGATCATGTCGCGGGTGTGCCCGTGCTGGCGCTCGACGCCGTTGACGGTCAGTCGCAGCCCGAGTTCCTGCGGGTCGCCGACCTCGTCGGCGGTGACCAGCCACGGCCCCATCGGGTTGAAGGTCTCGCAGGACTTGCCGAGGTCCCACTGCGAGGAGTACTCCAGCTGGAACTCGCGCTCGGAGACGTCATGGCTGACCACGTATCCGGCGATCACCTCGGCCGCCTCCTCGGGGCCCTCCAGGTAACGGGCCCGCCGGCCGATGACGACCCCCAGCTCGACCTCCCAGTCGGTCTTGACCGAGCCGCGCGGGATCAGCACCTCGTCGTACGGGCCCACGACCGTGCTCGGATCCTTCATGAAGACCACGGGGCGGGGCGGGATCGCGGCGCCGGTCTCGGCGGCGTGGTCGCGGTAGTTGAGTCCGACGCAGATCACCTTGCCGGGGCGGGCGAGCGGGGCGCCGATCCGCAGCCCGTGGGGGGCGAGTTCAGGCAGCCGTCCCGCCTCGACCGCCGCACGGGCCCGGTCGAGACCGTCCGAGGCGAGGAACGCGCCATCGACGTCGGAGGCCACGGACGACAGATCCAGCAGCCTGCCATCGTCCGTACGGACAGCAGGCCGCTCTTCGCCGGGGAGGCCGACTCGCAGCAGTTTCACTGGTACTTCCCTTGCCATAGGCGAGTTCACGGAGGGGGTGACAGTCGGTCGTACGGGCCGCTGCCGCCGACTGCCGCCCGAGCAGGCCGTGCGGAGAGTTTCAACACGAGCCCCTGAATCATCCGATGTATGGCAGCAGCGAGACTGTAAGCGCACGGAATCGCGAAGGGCAACCAATTCCTCGGATGTATTTTCCCTGCCATCGGCCTTCCTCCCGCGCGAAGTGGCTTCATGTGGCACTACCCTCGGCCGTCGGGGTGGCGTGCGTGGTTTTCCTCCGATGAATCAGGGGGTGGTCGCATCGGCGGACCCCGCTGCTGGAAACCTGGGCCGCAGGCACTCAGGGACGGCCGGAGCGGTGTGGCGGCGGCCGGGCACACCACTTCCCGCGAGGCGCCGACTCGGCGACGCGATGGTCCGTTGCCGAATCGTGAGTCTCGGTCCTGCTCTCCCACCTGATCGAGCAACTGGACGAAACCCCAGTTCACAAGGGAACGCACCGAACCGACGACGTCTTCAGGCCTGGCTGCCGGGTCCCCTTTCCGTCCTGCGGCGCCAATCTGCGGCAACGACCTCTTGTCAACGTCGGCAACGCCGTCGTAACGTCCTCGACGTCCGAGATACATCGGAGGAATATCCCCGGCGTTGGCCCTGTGTCGTTCAGGTCGGCCAGGACCGCCGCCGGGCCTCCGTCTCGGACGTGTCTGCCCCTCGACTCCCCTCCTCTTCGGGCGCGGTCCCGCACTGCCTGTGCCGGGTCGCCTGTGCCCGGCCCGCGGTCTCGCCCCCCTTCGGCAGGCGAGTACGCCTCCCTCTCATCGCTGCCTCGCGGTCCTCCGCCCCGTCAAAGGAGACAACACGGCCATGAAGCTCGCTCGCACCCGCTCCACCGCCACAGCGGCCTGCGTACTCGCCGCCCTCACCCTCCTCACCGCGTGCAACCGCGACAGCTCCTCCGGGTCCGCCGCCTCGGCCGGTGACAAGCCCGCCATCGGGATCGACCTGCCCCGCTCCGACTCCGACTTCTGGAACTCCTACGCCGAGTACCTGAAGAAGGACATCAAGTCCGAGGACATCAACGCCCTGCCGCTCAGCAACTCGCAGAACGACGTCACCAAGCTGGTCGCCAATGTGCAGGTGTTCCAGAACACGGGCGCCAAGGCCGTCGTGATGGCCCCCCAGGACACGGGGGCCATCGCCTCCACCCTCGACACCCTCGCGTCGAAGAAGATCCCGGTGGTCAGCGTCGACACCAGACCCGACAAGGGCGACGTCTACATGGTGGTGCGCGCCGACAACCGGGCGTACGGCACCAAGGCGTGCGAGTTCCTCGGCGAGCAGCTGGGCGGCAAGGGCAAGGTCGCCGAGTTGCAGGGCGCGCTGGACTCGATCAACGGCCGGGACCGCTCCGAGGCGTTCGCACAGTGCATGAAGACCAAGTTCCCGAAGATCAAGGTCTTCGAGCTGCCCACCGACTGGAAGGGCGACGTCGCCTCCGCCAAGCTGCAGAGCCTGCTCGCCCAGCACCCCGACCTGGGCGGCATCTACATGCAGGCCGGCGGCGTCTTCCTGCAGCCCACCCTGGCCCTGCTGGAGCAGAAGGGTCTGCTGAAGCCGGCCGGCGAGAAGGGTCACATCTCGATCGTCTCCAACGACGGCATTCCGCAGGAGTTCGAGGCGATCCGCAAGGGCCAGATCGACGCGACCGTCTCCCAGCCCGCCGACCTGTACGCCAAGTACGCGCTGTACTACGCCGAGGCGGCGGCCGAGGGCAAGACGTTCAAGCCCGGCCCGACCGATCACGATTCCACGATCATCGAGATCCCGGGCGGCCTGGAGGACCAGCTCCCCGCGCCCCTGGTGACCAAGGACAACGTGGACGACAAGACCCTGTGGGGCAACACCGTCGGCTGACGACCGGCAGCCGCCGACCACGGCCGGGGGACCTCGTCTCCCCTCCCCCGGCCGTGGCCCCCGACCCGGGTTCCGGGTCGGTTCCTTCCTCCGCGGTCCCCGATCCCCTGTCCCCACCATCCGTACCGAAGGACGGTATCCACCATGGCGGACACCGCCATCACCGCGGCGAGCGGCCCTGGAACCAGGGCCCCGGTTGCCGAGGCGACCGGCGTCAGCAAGCGGTTCGGCGCCACCGTCGCGCTGCGCGACGCCCGCATCAGCATCGCCGAGGGCGAAGCGCACGCCCTGGTGGGGCGCAACGGCGCCGGCAAGTCGACGCTCGTGTCGATCCTCACCGGTCTCCAGCAGCCCGACACGGGTTCACTGCGCTTTTCCGGCGGGCCTGCGCCCGCCTTCGGCGACATCGACGTCTGGCGCTCGAAGGTCGCCTGCGTCTATCAGCGGTCCACCGTCATCGGTGACCTGACCGTCGCCGAGAACCTCTTCCTGAACCGGCAGAGCGACGGCCCGCTGCGCCCCATCCGCTGGAAGCAGCTCCGGCAGCGTGCGGAGGAACTTCTCGGCGAGTACGGCGTGGCCGTCGACGCCGCAGCGCGGGCCAGGGACCTGACCGTCGAACAGAGGCAGTTCGTGGAGATCGCCCGCGCGCTGTCCTTCGGCGCCCGTTTCATCATCCTGGACGAGCCCACCGCGAAGCTCGACGCCCGCGGCATCGGCCGCCTCTTCGACAAGCTGCGCGACCTCCAGGAGCAGGGCGTCGCCTTCCTCTTCATCTCGCACCACCTGCAAGAGGTGTACGACCTCTGCACCACCGTCACGGTCTACCGCGACGCCGCCCACATCCTCACCGCACCCGTCGCCGAACTCGGTCATCGCTCCCTCGTGGAGGCCATGACCGGCGAGGCCGCCTCCGCGGCCGCCGGCCCCGCGAGCGCGCCCATGACCGCACCGGCCGTCGGGGCGGAGCTGCTGCGCATCGAGGACCTGACCGTGCCCGGCGCCTGCGAGGACCTCTCCCTCTCGGTGCGCGCCGGCGAGGTGATCGGACTCGCCGGCGCGACGGCCAGCGGCAACGTCCAGGTGGGCGAGACAGTAGCCGGACTGCACCGCGCCGGCGCCGGCCGGATCACGGTCGGCGGCAGAGTCGTGCGCACCGGCAGTGTGCCGTCCGCCCTGGCCGCCGGAGTGGGTTTCGTCCCCGAGGACCGCCATCTGCAAGGGCTGGTCAGCCACCGCAGCGTGGCGGAGAACGCGACGCTCACCGTCACCGACCAGCTCGGCCCGTACGGCACCGTCCTGCCCGCCCGCACCAGGACCTTCGCCCAGCGCATGATCCAGGACCTCGACATCAAGACCCCGGCGGCCGCCACCCCGGTCTCCGCGCTCTCCGGCGGCAACCAGCAGAAGGTCGTCGTCGCCCGCGCCCTGGCCACCGATCCGCACGTGCTGGTGGCCATCCGCCCCACCAACGGCGTCGACGTCAAGTCCAAGGAATTCCTGCTCGGCAGGATCCGGCGGGCAGCCGACGAGGGCAAGGCCGCCCTGATCGTCTCCGACGAACTGGACGACCTCCGGGCGTGCGACCGGCTCGTGGTCATGTTCCACGGACGGGTGGTCGCCGAGTTCGACCGTGGTTGGAAGGACGAGCACGTCGTCGCCGCCATCGAGGGCGTCGCCGACACCACCCCATCCGCCGCGTCCGCGGCGTCCGGCACCCACCAGCACGGAAGGTAGACATGTCCGCCACCACAGATGTCACGGAGCCCGCACCGGGCACGACGGCGCCGGCCGCGGTGGACACCGCCCGGCGCCGGCTCGACCTCGGCCGCTTCCGTGAGCTGTCCCTGGTCCCCGCCATCCTCGTCCTCGGCCTGATCGGGTTCATCGTCTCGCCGGCCTTCCTGACCGCCGACAACCTCATCGGCGTGGCCCAGCAGTCCACCGAACTGAGCCTGCTCGTCCTCGCCACCGCGCTCATCCTCATCTGCGGGCGCATGGACCTGTCCCTGGAGTCGACCATCGGCGTGGCCCCGGTCATCGCCGTGTGGCTCGTCCTGCCGACGACCGGTGGGCGGTTCACCGGGCTCGGGCTCTTCCCCGAGTGGACGGCCCTACCGCTGTGCCTCCTGGTGGGCGTGGCCATCGGCGTTCTGAACGGCTTCCTCATCCTCAAGCTGCGCCTCAACGGTTTCATCGTCACCCTCGGTGGACTGACCATGCTCCGCGGTCTCCAGGTCGCCCTCTCGGAGGGCCAGTCCATCGTGGAGCTGCCGTCCTCCTTCACCTACCTGGGCAAGGCGTCCTGGCTCGGCGTACCGGCCGCCATCTGGATCTGCGCGGTGCTGTTCGCCGCGGGGGGCAGCGCGCTGGCCTGGCTGCGGCACGGACGGGCGCTGTACGCCATCGGCGGCAACGCGGAGGCGGCACGCACCGCCGGTGTCCGCGTCGACCGGATCGTGTGGGCCGTCCTCATCCTCGGCAGCCTGCTGGCCGCGTTCGCCGGCATCCTCTACAGCGGCCACTACGGCTCGATCTCCGCCACCCAGGGCAGCGGCTGGATCTTCCAGGTCTTCGCCGCCACCGTCATCGGCGGGGTCAGCCTCAACGGCGGCCGGGGCTCCGTCTTCGGCGCCCTCACGGGCGTCCTGACACTCCAGCTCGTCGTCAACGTCATGACCCTGGCGGGCGTACCGGCGCTGTGGAACCAGTTCCTGAACGGCGCCATCATCATCGTCGCCCTGATCATCTCCCGCTTCGCCTCCGGCGAGAAGCAGGAGTAGCGGTCGCCCGCGCGGCTCCACCCCGGCCCGGGCGCCGAGAGGCGGAGCCGCCCTCGTACATCCCTGTACAGGAAGGCACGCCCGTGGCACTCACCGACGAGGCGATGGACAAGATCAAGGCGATGATCGTCGCCGGCGAACTGGTGCCCGGCTCCCGCCTGCCCAAGGAGGAGATCCTCGCCGCGCAGCTGGGCCTGTCCCGCAACTCGCTGCGCGAGGCGGTCCGCGCGCTGACCGCGATGCGCATCCTCATGGTGCGGCAGGGGGACGGCACCTACGTCTCCAGTCTGGAGCCCCATCTCCTCCTTGAGTCGCTCTCCTTCGCCTCGGACGTCTCCCAGGGGCGGACCGCCCTGCAACTGCTCCAGGTGCGCAGGCTCCTGGAACCGCAGGCGACCGGGCTGGCCGCCGCCTTGCTGACACCCGAGGACCTGCGGGAACTCGGCGACATCCTGGAGCGGTCGAAGTCGGCCGCCACGGTCGAGGAGTTCATCGCGCACGACATCGCCTTCCACGCGAGAATCGTCGAAGCCGTCGGCAATCCGGTGCTGTCCATGCTGCTGCGCGTGCTGTCCACCCGCACCCAGCGAGTACGCATCGTCCGGGGCAGCCAGGGCCGGCGCACCGTGGACAACGCGCGTCGGGAACACGACCAGATCCTCGATGCGCTGCGGGCACGCGACGCCCTGCTGGCCGCCTCGGCCGCGACGGTGCACATCACCGCCGTCGAGCAGTGGCTCGCGGCCAGCCTGAGCGAGACGCACGAGGAGTCTCCCGGCGACTGACCGCTCCCGCCCCCCGTTCTCCCGCCGCCGCCCGACGCCCCTTCCCCTGCCGGTCGGGCGGCGGCGGGTCAGTCATGCCCGGACCCGGGCGGCAGAACGGGAGTGCCTCGGCGCAAGGCGCGACGGCCAGGTGTCCCGCCGTGACATGGGGACGCGGACCGGGACTTCGCCGAGTGCCGTGGCGGCGTGGTTCAGTCTGCCGGCCGGGGACACCTGCCTGTTCCAGAGCCGCCGTCAGGACGGCATGCGTCCGCCCCCGAGCGGATACCCGGGGGGCGGACGGGCGAAGAGGTGGTCAGCTGACGCGGTTCACGGCCCACCTCTGCGTCGCCCCGGTGCCCGGAGTCCACTGGACGACCGGATTCCCCTCGTTGGTGGTGTTGGCGTTGTCCAGTGCCAGCCCGCTGTGCCGGTTGACGAGCCGGAACTCACCGTTGCCCAGTGCGGTGACGGCCCACTGCTGCCGGTGACCGCCACTGTCGGTGCGCTGTACGACCGTCGTTCCCGGGGCGGTGCTGTTGTTGTCGTCGAGTGCCTTTCCGCTGTGGACGCTGACCAGCTTGTAGTAGCCGTGCTCCATGTTCGTCACCGTCCACCGCTGTGTGGTGCCGGTGTTCTGGGTCCACTGGACGACCTGGTTGCCCTCGGCGGTGGTGTTGGAGTTGTCGAGCGCCTTGCCGCTGTGGGCGCTGATCAGGCGGTAGACGCCGTTCGCGAGGACGGCCGGCATGCCGGTGACCTCGACGCAGACCACCGAGTCGCTGGCGTTGGGCGCGGTGGTCGGCACACTGACGTTGATGGTGCCGCCGCTGACGGTGTAGGAGAGCGACGCCGAGGGGTTGTTCAGCAGGTAGACACGGTTGATGGTGTTGTGAACGGCCGGGATCTGGAGCGTGCCGCCCGTGGGCCAGTTGAAGACGTGGGCGAAGAGCTTGCCGTTCTTCTTGGTGATTCTGCCCCAGGACGGTTCGGTGGCGAAGGGGCTGCCACTGGTGCCGTGGATGCTGTCGGCGTGGACGCTCATCCAGGACGCCATGCCGTTGAGGACGTTCACGGACTCCGGGGTCACGCTGCCGTCGCCCTTGGGGCCGATGTTGAGCAGGTAGTTTCCGTCACGGGAGACGATCGTGACCAACTCCTGGATGTGGGTCGTGACCGAGCGGTAGTGCACCCTCTCGTCGTTGTAGCCCCATGCCCAGTTCATGGTGGCGCAGGCTTCCCAAGCCCGTTCCATCGGCGTCTCGGGGATGCCGAACTCCGCCACCGCGTAGTCGCCGAGACCGAGGTCCCGCCTGATGCGTTCGTTGATGACGAGGCCGGGCTTGCGGGCGATCAGCCAGTTGTACAGATCCTGGCCGTCGGACGGGGACCACCAGTCGCACCAGTCGCCGTCGAACCACAGGAGGGACGGGTCGTAGCGGTCCAGCAGTTCCTGCAGATGGCCCTTCATGTCGTTGATGTAGCCGGTGCGGGCCGTCGCGGAGGCCATGGACGTGGACCAGTTGCTGGGGGTGCACGTCTGGGAGGGGTGGTTCCAGTCCATGATCGAGTAGTAGAGCCCGAACTTGATGCCCCGGTTCAGGCACTCGGTCCGCAGAGCTGCCAGCAGATCGGGCTGGAAGTTGTTGTAGTCGCGCAGGTTGTACTGCTTGGTGCCGGTGACGTCCTTGAAGCCGGCAACGTTGGAGTCCCACATCGCGTAGCCCTCGTGGTGCTTGGCGGTGATCACGAGGTACTTCATGCCGGCGTTCTCGGCCAGCTCGGCGATCTGGGCGGCGTTGAAGTTGGCCGGGTTGAAGGGCGTGGTCACCTGGTTCTGCCAGTCGGTCTTGCTCCACCCCTTGTCGCTGAAGGCCCACTCGCCGTCGCCGAGGTAGGAGTAGGACCCGAAGTGGATGAACATTCCGAACCTGGCCTGGTACCACCAGTCCAGCTTCGAGGGGAGCGAGTACGCCGAGGCGGTGGAGGGCCACAGGGCCTGCGGCAGCCCGAAGGCGACAGCTCCTCCGGCGAGGGTGGCGGCCTTGAGAAGCGAACGTCTGCTGAGCGGCGGGGTGGACATGAAGCGGCTCCTTGAGGTGTCGACAGGGCACCGGGGGAAGGCGAACGTGGCAGATGCCCGGAGGACTTCGTGGGGCAACGGCTCGGCCGCTGCGGGGGCGGGGGCTGAAGAGGTTGGACGGACTCGACTGCCGGGCCCGAGGAGCGGAGCACAGTCGCCGTGCTGCCGACACCCCCGACTGACATCGGATGTATTAATAGGCCTGGAGCCGCAGCGTGTCCAGAGTTACGGGCAAATTACCAAGTGAAGGCGGCTTCATCCGCACGTCCCTCAACCGGATAGCATGCAAAGCATCCGATGTAAGGGGCGTCATCGACCGCATGCGACATGCGTCGACCGATGGGTTGCTCGGGACCCCCGGGATCGCCCAGGTGTCGCCCAGGTCATGGTTCATGCGTTCAGCGAGAAATCGTCGGCAACCTTTTCGCTTCCCGCGGTCACCGAGCAGTGGACACCAGCTCGATCTTCCGGAACGGACAGGCGATGAACACACCAAGGCAGGCCGCGCGGCAGCGCAGACGCAGACGCACGCTCTTCATGGGCGCCACGGTGGCGTTGACCGCCGTGAGCGTTCTCGCCTACCTGCTCATGGGATCGTCACCCGACCACACCGCGGATGCAGGACCTGCCGCGGCCTCCCCCCGCGCCACCGCACAGAAGAAGGCGGCCACCGCCACCGAGTCGGGTGTTCCGAGCCCCACGGCGAGCCCGAGCGGCTCCCCCAGCCCGAAGGCCTCCCCGGCCACCACGACAGCCAAGCCCTCACCCAAGGACACCCCGCGGCCCCCGCGGGAGACATCCACCACGCCTCCGTCAGCAGGACGGATCAAACCCGGCACGACCTACCAGGGCGTCGCCACCGCCTACAAGGCCGGAGTCGGGGACGGCGCCTGTCTCTTCGGTCCGAGCCCCGACCTCATGGTCGCGGCCATGAACACCACCGACTACGAGACGTCCAAGGCATGCGGCGCGTATGTTCTCGTCCGCGCCGCCAACGGCAGGTCCGTCACGGTGCGGATCACCAACGAATGCCCCCTGCCCTGCGCACCCGGACAGATCGACCTCAGCGAAGAGGCCTTCGCGAAACTCGCCGACCTCAAGCTCGGCCGGCTCCCCATCACCTGGAGCCTGGTCAGCCCGAGCACGGTCGGCACGATCTCCATCAGGTACAAGACCGGGTCCAGCCGGCACTGGTGTGCCATCCAGGCGATCGACCACAGAAATCCGGTCAGGGGGCTGGAGGTCCGCGGCGCAGGCGGCTGGCGGCAACTGCCCCGCACCGCCTACAACTACTTCGTCTCCGCCGACGGCAGCGGGTGCGGCGGAGCGATCAGAATCACCGACATCTACGGCGAACAGCTCACCGTCTCGGGACTCACGGTGCGGCCGAACGTCGTCCAGCCCACCCAGGTCCAGTTCGCCCGGCACTGAACCGACCGCCCGCCCAAAGCCACCAAGGGTTCCCTCGACGTGCTGATGGCATGGGCGACGGCCGGCACCGGGCGGCCGAGTGTTCCGGACCGTGACGACGCAACGCGCCGCGCGACGAACCGGGCGGCTGCACAGCGTCGCTGTGCAGCCGCCCGGGGCCGGGACGCTACCCGGCTCAGGACACCGGCTCGGGCACCGACGCGGGCTCGGGCGCAGAGGCGGCCTCGCTGTGCTGCGATACGGCTTTGTGCAGCCGTGTGCCCTCGACGTCGAGGTCGGGCAGGATGCGGTTCAGCCAAGCGGGCAGCCACCAGGCGTGTCGTCCGGCGAGGGCGAGGACGGCCGGGACCAGGGTCATGCGGACGGCGAAGGCGTCGACGGCCACGCCGACGGCCAGCGCGAAGGCGATGGGCTTGATCAGGGCGTCGTCGAGGGGGAAGAAGCCGGCGAAGACGGTGAACATGATCAGGGCGGCCGCGGTGACGACCCGTACGCTGTGCCGCGCGCCGTGGATCACCGACCCGCTGGCCGCGCCGGTGTGGACCCACTCCTCCCGCATCCCGGAGACGAGGAACACCTCGTAGTCCATGGCGAGTCCGAACAGCACGCCGATCAGGATGATCGGCAGGAAGCTGACGACCGGACCGGTGTGGTCCAGGCCGAAGGCGTCCGCCAGCCAGCCCCACTGGAACAGGGCGACGACCATGCCGAGCGCGGCGCCGACCGACAGCAGGAATCCGACGGCGGCCTTGAGCGGGATCAGCAGCGAGCGGAAGACCATGGTCAGCAGGATCAGGCTCAGGCCGACGACGATCGCCATGAACGGCAGCAGGGAGTCACTGAGCCGGTTGGAGACATCGATGTTGACGGCGGTCGTTCCGGTGACCGCGATCCTCGCTCCGGTCGTCTCGCGGATGTCCGGAGCCACGGTCCGTATGTCGCCGACGAGGCGGCCGGTGCGGGCGCTGTCGGGGCCGGTCTCGGGGATGACCTGGATGACGGTCTGCGCGGGGTCACGTGTGGGCACGGGGGGCAGTACTGCCTTGACGCCCTTGAGGTCCCGCAGCTTCCGCGCGGCCTGGGCACCCGCCTGCGCACCCGGCCCCTTGTCGGTCTCGGTCAGCACCAGGAGCGGGCCGTTGAAGCCGGGGCCGAACTTGTCGCCGACCACGTCGTACGCCTTGCGTTCGGTGGAACTCACCGGGGCCGATCCGTTGTCCGGCAGGGCGAGACGCAGGTCCGCCGCCGGGAGCGCGAGCGCTACCAGGATGCCCGCGACGGCCAGGACGGTCAGCAGGGGCTTGGCGACGACCGCCCTCACCCAGCGGGCGCCCAGGGTCGCCCTTCCCTCGGATGCGCCGGGGTCGACGGCCCGCCGGGCCGCCTTGCTGCCCGGCTTGGGCGCCAGCCGGGCGCCGAGGAATCCGGTGAGAGCCGGAAGCAGGGTGATCGCGGCCAGGACGGCGACGAGGACGGCTCCGGCGGCGCCGAGGCCCATCGTGGTCAGGAACGGGATGCCGATGACACTGAGGGCGGCGAGGGCGATGATCACCGTGCTGCCGGCAAAGACGACCGCGCTGCCGGCGGTGCCGTTGGCCAGCGCGATGGACTCCTGCGGGTCGGTTCCGCGGGCGAGTTGCTGGCGGTGGCGGGAGAGGATGAACAGGACGTAGTCGATGCCCACGGCCAGACCGAGCATCAGCGCGAGCGTGACGGCCGTGGAGGAGATGCTGAACGCCGGGGTGAGCGCGAGCAGCCCGGTCAGTCCCACCGCCACCCCCAGCAGCGCGGGCAGCAGCGACATGCCCGCGGCGAGCAGGGAACCGAACGTGACGACGAGGACGAGGAGGGCGACGCCGACGCCGATGATTTCCGACGGGCCGATGTGGACACCCTTGCTGCCGTAGACGCTGCCGCCCACAAAGGCTTTGAGGCCCTTCCTCTCGGCCGCCTTGGCCGCCTGTTCGACCGCGTCCAGGGAGGAGGCGCGCACCTCGGGCTGCTGCACGGAGTACTGCACCTGCACGATCGCGGTGGTCCGGTCGGCCGAGACGGCGCCGGAGGTGGTGGGGCCTATGACGGCGCTGACCTGGGGCGCTTTGGAGGCTGCTGCCTCGGCTCCGGCGATGGCCGCCGTATAGGGAGCGTCGGTGACGCGATGGCCCTCGGGAGCGGTGAAGACGATCTGGGCGGCGGCTCCTGATGCCTCGGGCAGCGTCCTGCCGAGCGTGTCCAGGGCCCGCTGGGACTCGGTCCCCGGCACAGTGAAGCGGTCGTCGAGCTTGCCGCCGAAGACGCCGACGCAGGTGATGAGCGCGGCCAGGACCGCGAGCCAGATGCCGAGCACCAGTTTGCGGTGGTGGTAGGCACTTCGGCCCAGCCGGTGGAGCAGGACAGCCATGACGAACTCCCAAGGTCGGTAGGGGCTCCCGGACGCCTCGACAGGGACGCCGGTCGAGCAGTGGGCGGGTCGGCTCACACTGCCGAGCGGTTGTGGGCATGGAAGGGCGGTCCAGTGCCGCATGTCGACTCGGAGCCGCCTGTGCAACCGACTTTATCACTCGCTCAAGTCGAACGCACAAGTCCTTTGTGTGATCCGACTCAGCTCCCCCTGCTTGGCCACCTGAACAGCTACTCCTTCCGGGTCGGTGGCCCACGTCGATCGACATGGGCCACCGACCTTGTCGTACGAGAACGTCACTTGGAGGGTGAGCGGCGGGCGTTACGGATCCAGGATCAGGGCCACCGGTTCGAGCGCCGCTTTCGCTCCCGGAAAGCCGACCGCCGCGACGGCCAGACCGAAGCGGGTCATCCTGACGCGCCCCGGCCAGGCGGCCCGTTCGGCCGGCAGGGCGACGACAGCGGTAGCCGTCGACTGCGTCGCGGCTACGATCCCTGCGCCGGAGTGCGGCCGTGGCGGGACCCGGATGAAGCGCGCGCGGGGTGCGCGTCCTGCGGCTGATCGGTGGGCGGCCGCAGACCAGCGCCCATCCGCCGGCGCGTCATACCTGAGGCGTACCGGTGATCGGCGCCGAGTGGACCCGCGGTACCACTCGGTCGATCAAGTGTCCCCCCTGGTCCCAGGGTTCGGGCGGGCCGCGCTCCTAACGTCGACTGCGCAGGTCGCGGCGCTCGCCCGGCCCAGTCCGAGGGAAAGGCCCACTCCCATGATCGAAGCGCGTGAGCTGACCAAACGGTACGGCGACAAGACCGTCGTCGACGCGTTGAGTTTCACCGTCAAGCCCGGTGAGGTGACCGGCTTCCTCGGCCCCAACGGTGCCGGCAAGTCCACCACCATGCGCATGATCGTCGGTCTGGACGCCCCCACCAAGGGCTCGGTCACCGTCAACGGCACGTCGTACGCGAAGCACACGGCACCGCTGCATGAGATCGGCACCCTGCTGGAGGCCAAGTCCGTCCACCCCGGTCGCAGCGCGTTCAACCATCTGATGGCGCTTGCGTACACGCACGGCATTCCGCGCCGCCGGGTCGACGAGGTCATCGAACTGGCCGGGCTGTCCAGCGTGGCCGACAAGCGGGTGGGAGCCTTCTCACTCGGCATGGGCCAGCGGCTCGGCATCGCGGCGGCCCTGCTCGGCGACCCCGCGATCGTCATGCTCGACGAGCCGGTCAACGGCCTTGACCCCGAGGGCGTGCTGTGGGTACGCAATCTGCTGCGCTCGCTGGCCGACGAGGGCCGGGCGGTCATGCTCTCCTCGCACCTGATGAGCGAGACGGCGATGATCGCCGACCACCTGGTGATCATCGGCCGTGGGCGGCTGCTCGCGGACACGACCGTCGACGACTTCACCCGGGAGGCGAGCGGAGGCGGCGTGAAGGTCGTCACCGCCGAGGCCGGCAGGCTGCGCTCGCTGCTGGCGGACCCGGACGTGACGATCTCCTCCTCGTCCGCCGAGGAACTCCTGGTCTCCGGACGCGACGCCCGGGAGATCGGGCGGATCGCGGCCGAGCACGGGGTGGCACTGTACGAACTCACCCCGCAGGCCGTCTCGTTGGAGGCGGCGTTCATGGACCTCACCAGGGACGTCGTCGAGTACCAGAGCCATCCCGTCGAGACCGAGCGAAAGGCAGCCTGATGACTGTCACCGAACTTTCCCCCACTCGGGCGGGTACCCGGGTGTACAAGGTCACCGGTCCGCGGGTGCTGCGCGCGGAGTGGGCCAAGTTCTGGTCCCTGCGCTCCAGTTGGATCACCCTCGCCGTCGCCGTGGTCCTGCTGATCGCCCTCGGCTCGATCGCCTCCGCCACCTTCAGCCCCGACGCGGCCTCCCAGGACGGACCGCCCGGACCCGGCTCCGGCGAGCAGGACGCGGTCAGCCTCGCCCTGCTCGGGGTGACCTTCGCGTCGCTGGCCGTCGGCGTGCTCGGCGTCCTGCTGTCGGCCGGTGAGTACACCACCGGCATGATCCGCTCCACCCTCACCGCGGTTCCCCGCCGCCTGCCCGTCCTGTGGACCAAGGCCGCAGTGCTCGGCGCCGTCATCCTGGTCCTGACCACCCTCGGCGCCCTGGCCGCATTCCAACTGGGCACCCTGGGCCTGGACGACGAGAAGATCGCCCTGTCCCTGGGCGACGACGGTGTGCTGCGCAGCCTGGCCGGTGCCGGCCTGTACCTCGCCCTGGTCGCCGTCGCGGGTGTGGCCCTGGGCGTGCTGCTGCGTTCCAGCGCCGGGGCGATCGCGGTCCTGGTAGGCGTCCTGCTCATCCTCCCTGGCCTGGCCTCCCTGCTGCCCGACTCCCTCTACGACAACGTCAACCCCTACTTCCCCAGCAACGCGGGCTCGGCGATGTACGCCCTGCACGAGTCCTCCGACGCCCTCTCCCCGGGAGCGGGACTCGCCATCTTCGCAGGGTGGGTGGCCCTCACCCTCGCCGCCGCCGCATGGCGGCTCCTCAAGAGCGACGCCTGAGCGGCGGTGCGAGACAGTGGGATCATGAGACAGGCCCCCGCGACCATCGCCCGGGGGGCGGCCACCACGCCGTCCCCCGGGCTCGCCGACGCCTGGGCACACCCTCTCCTGGGCCGGATACTGCGCGGTCGGAGCGCCCGACGCCGACTGGACCAGCGGCATCCGTGGGTGCTCGACACCGCGGTCGTCCTCGTCGTCGCCCTGCTCAGCCTCCCCGATCTGCTGTCCCACAGTCGCCACGGCCCTTTCGGGGACACGACGGACCGCAGCCACTTGCCCACACCGGTGCTGGTCGCCTTCGCCGTCGCACTCGTCGTACCGCTGTGGTGGCGCCGCAGGACCCCGGCGATCACGTACTGGGTGATCTCCGGCGTGTTGCTGGCCCAGTGGTCGCTGGGGGTGTGGCCGCAGACCGGCATGGCCGCGCTCGTCGCCCTCTACAGTCTTGCCCTGCACGGATCACTGCGCGTGCTCGGTTGGGCCGCCGCCTTCACCGCGGCCGATCTGTCCCTGGCGGTCGGGGTGCTGGCCCCTGTCGAGCATCCGTTCCTCGGTCTCTTCTTCCTGCTGGGCACGGCTACGGCGGCCATCGCCATCGGTCTGACGCTACGGATCCGCCGCCTCTACCTCGCGGCACTGGAGGACCGGGCCACCCGGCTGGAGATCGAGCAGGACCAGCGCATCCGGCTCACCACCGCCGCCGAACGCACCCGCATCGCCCGCGAGATGCACGACATCGTCGGTCACAACCTCTCCGTCATGGTCAGCGTCGCCGACGGCGCCTCCACTCTCGCCGCCAACCGCGGCGAGACGTCCGCCGACGCCCTGCGCATCCTCGCCGACACCGGCCGCCAGGCGATGAGCGAGCTCCGGCGGGTCCTCGGTGTGCTGCGTGAGGAGCGGGGACATGAACAGGACGAACAGCTGCTCGGCCCGCAGCCCGGCATCCGGGACCTGGACGCGCTGCTGACACGCGTGCGAGCGGCGGGGCTGCCCGTAACCTACCGGACCATGGGCGACCTCGACGCCCTCGGCAGCGGCGTTCAGCTCACCGTGTACCGCATCGTGCAGGAAGCCCTCACCAACACCCTCAAACACGCCGGCCCGGGTGCCACGGCCGACGTCACCGTCACCAAGGAGACCGACACCGTGCACATCAAGGTGGCCGACACCGGCGCAGCCGCCGGGGCACGGTCCGGTGACGCCGGGCACGGTCTCGTCGGCATCCGCCAGCGGGCCGCCATGTATGGCGGCACCGTCACCCTCGGCCCGCCTGCCACCGGCCACGGCTGGCTCGTGGACGTCGTCCTGGACGTCCCCCCGGGAGATCATCAGCCATGACCACCGTCCTCATCGCCGACGACCAGCCCCTGCAACGCATGGGAGTGCGCATGCTTTTGGAGGGCACTCCCGGCCTGACCCCGGTCGGCGAGGCGGCACACGGCGCCGAGGCCGTCCGCATGGCCGCCGAACTGCGCCCCGACGTCGTCCTCATGGACATCCGCATGCCCGGCATGGACGGCATCGAGGCCACCCGTCGCATCATCGCCGCCGGCGGCCGCACCCGTGTCCTCATCGTCACCACCTTCGACCTCGACGAGTACGCCTACGAAGGCCTGCGCGCAGGCGCCGGCGGCTTCCTGCTCAAGGACGCACGCCCCGAGGAACTCGTCGCCGGTATCCACGCGGTTGCCACGGGCGACGCCGTCGTCTCCCCCCGCCTCACCCGTCGCCTCCTGGACGCCTACGCCCACCGGGTCCTGGCCCCCGCGGACAGCCCACCCGCCGAGGACCCCCGCCTGAAGACCCTCACCGATCGCGAACGGGAAGTCCTCGTCGCCATCGGCAAGGGCTGGAACAATACCGAGATCGCCGAGCGTCTCGTCCTGACCGAATCCACCGTCAAGAAGCACGTAGGCCGCGTTCTCGCCAAGATCGGCGCCCGCGACCGCATCCAGGCGGTCATCACGGCGTACGACTCCGGTCTGGTCAGAGCCAAGTCGTAGCCGGCCGAGACCTGCCACGGGCCGCTCGGAGCCGTCAGCCGCGGGCCGGAGCGGACGTCGGCATCCGGTGAGCGGCGCAACTGCTCGCGTGGCACCCGCTCGATGTCCCACTCGGCGAACGGTTCCTGCACGGATACCCGAACCGCTGGTCACCGGTGCCAGTGGCCTGCGGAGGGGGACGGCTGTCGCACCGAAGTACCTGACGCCGGTGACCGCCGCGTTGCAGGTGTCGGAGATCGGCACGCGGTGACCGCCACCGACGGCGGATCCGGACGGTGGCCGACGCCGTCCGTGCCGAGCGGGGACGGTGTCGCCCTCTGGGGGGCGAAACGGCCGTCGGGTCCAGCTGCGGCAGATCGACCCGGCCGAACTGTGCAGCGGTCCTGCGAGAGCTCCCGCAATGCGCCGGACAGGCCGCCGGCCGAGCTCACCGGTCCCTCGGTGCACCCGTCGCGAGGAGTCCGTTGACCACGAGCGTCGCCATCACCTCCGCCGTGTCCGTGAGCTGCTGCGACGAAGCGGGTTCGGGTCGGCCGAGGCGCCGCGCCAGAGGACCCTCCACCATTCCCGCGACGGGCGGGACGACGGCGAAGAACAGCACGTCCATCGGAATGGGGGCCATGCGCCCAGAGGCGACGAGCCGTTCGATGCTGGGCGTCATGAGCTGCAGGACCGGAGCGACGAAACGCTCGTACAGATAGTCCAACCGTTCGGTGTCCCGTGACGACTCGTCGACGAAGACGCGTCCGATCAACGGCGTGTCCGCCGCGGTGCGGTAGAAGCCGGTGATGATCTGGCGCAGCCGCTCGGCGTCGTCGATCCCGGAATCCATCTGTGGCAGGCGCTCCAGTTGCAGCTCCAGCGCATGGTCCATGACCGCCCGCCAGAAGGCCGCCTTCGACCCGTACCGGTCGTTGATGAAATTGTGGCTGACGCCCAGGCGGCGGGCCAGTTCACGTGCGGAGGCACGGTCGTAGCCCAGCTCCGCGAAGGCTTCGAGGCCCCGCTGGAGGATGTTCTCCTCCCCGGGCACCGCCGGAGTGCCGGCACCGGGGCGCCCCGGCCGCCGGACGGACTCGGTTCGTGCTCCCACCACTGCCTCCAAGACTGCTGGTTCGTGCCTGCGCGGCGTGCACCTCACAGGGTCATGCGTCGGTGAGTCCTCGTTCTCGTCCCGAAGTGACCTTTCTCGACTGCCTGCCAGGTTTGCCCGCAGCCCGGCTCCGGGCTCACGAGAAGAGCTTACTTGACACCCGTCAGATTGCTACTAATCTGACAGGTGTCAGAGGGTGTTCGCGCGGACACCCCGCCGCCCCGACCGGCTCGGGGAACCGAGTGCGTCCGACGCCCCGGTCGCACCCTCTCGGAAGTGAGAGCCACATGACCGCGAACCACACTCCCCACCCTCCGTCCGAACGAGTGATCGACCTGGAAGCCGTGGGCCGCCGGCCCTCCATGGAGGCAGACCGCAGGGCGCCGCTGCTCACCGCCGGGGATCCGCTCGCCGATGCCGTCATCGCCGAGCTGGACCTCTACGGCGCCAAGGCACGGCAGGCTCTCGACAGCGGTCTGAGGAAGGGGCTGGCAGGCCTCGACGAGCGGCCCCCGGAAGCAGTCGCGGCGCTGCTGAAGCACGTGGAGACGACCCCTTCCCGGGTCGACCCCCTGATGCTCCATCGCGGCGACGCCGTGAGTCTGTCCGTGCCGCCCCTGTGGTTCGGTCTCTGCGTGATCACCGGTGCGCTGGCCCACACCTGCACCTCCCCCGCCACGGCACGGCTGCTGATACCGACCGACAGGCCGATGCCCACCGTTTCGCGCCGGCTCACGGAGACCGGGGTGTGGGCGCGGCAGGCCATCCGGCCGGGCGGGCTGCTGCGCGGAGGGCCCGGGTATGTGGCCACCGTCGACGCCCGGCTGCGACACGCCCGCATGCGGGCCGCGTCCCTCAGCGACCGGGAGACGGGCATCCCGGGCCTGCCGGTCGGTCAGCTCGACTTGGCACGCACCTGGCTCGGCTTCACCCTCACCGGCTTCCAGGCCCTGACGGCCGTCGGTATCGAGATCACCGCCGAGGAGGAGAGCCGCCTCTATCAGTACTGGTCTTACGTCGCCCATCTCCTGGGGCTCGACGAGAGCCTGTACAAGGACGTCGCCGACCACGCCGGCGCCCGCCGTCTGCACGACCTGCTGAGCACCATGACGGCAGCACCCGATGACGCCTCACGCGCTGCGGCAGCCGCCATGATCGGCGCACAGGCCCGTGCCACGGCTCACGCGCCGGGCGCGGTCCTGTCCGAGGAGCAACTGGAAGACCTCATCCGCTGCGTGCTCCGCCAGTCCCTCGGGATCACCGCAGCGGACCGGCTGGGCATCCGCGACGTCCCCGCCGCGACCGACCTCATGCCGCTGATCAGCACCCTGAACCGCCAGGCCCGGTACTGGCAGACCTTCTCCCCCGCATCGGCCCGGGCGGCCCGCCGACAGGCCGCCGAAGAGCCCGGGACCGCATCCGAACCGATCGCGGCTGTTCTTCCTCTCGGCGTCGCTCTCCAGCACGCGGGAGTCCAGCGCTCAGGTACGCCGGCGGCCTGAGGGCTGCGCGATCACCGACCGCATCAATGACGAGCTCCAACGAAGCAGCCGTCCGCATCACACCCCCGCACGTTCCTCCTCCTTGCCCACGTTTTCTGGAGACTTCGTCATGGCACAAACCTCCCTCGGCACACCGGCCACGGCCCCTGTGTCCCCGCTCCCGTCCTCCGGCGCCCCACCTCGCCATCGGTGGTGGATTCTCACCGTCATCGCCGTGGCCCAGCTCATGGTGGTGCTCGACGCGACGATCGTGAACATCGCCCTGCCCTCGGCCCAGAAGGACCTGGGCTTCTCCGACGGCGACCGGCAGTGGGTCGTCACCGCCTACGCCCTCGCCTTCGGCAGCCTGCTGCTGCTCGGCGGACGCATGGCCGACCTCTTCGGCCGCAAGATCACCTTCTTGGTCGGGCTGGTCGGCTTCGCCGGTGCCTCCGCTCTGGGCGGCGCCGCGAACAGCTTCGAGATGCTGGTCACCGCACGCGCCGGCCAGGGCCTGTTCGGCGCCCTCCTCGCCCCGGCCGCGCTGTCGCTGCTGACCACGACGTTCACCGACCCCAGGGAGCGCGCCAGGGCCTTCGGTGTCTACGGCGCCATCGCCGGCGCCGGCGGTGCCATAGGTCTGCTGCTCGGTGGTGTGCTCACCGAGCACCTCGACTGGCGGTGGACCCTCTACGTCAACCTCGTCTTCGCCGGCGTGGCGTTTGTCGGAGGTGCCCTCCTTCTGAGCCGTACGGCCCGCGACAAGACCACCAGCCTCGACATCCCCGGCGCCGTCCTCGTCGGTGGCGGCCTGTTCAGCCTGGTCTACGGCTTCGCCGACGCCGAGAGCCACGACTGGAGTTCCCCGCACACCTGGGGCTGGCTGGTCGCCGGAGCCGTCCTGCTCACCGCGTTCACCGTGTGGCAGACCAGGTCCTCCCACCCCCTGCTGCCCCTGCGCGTGCTGCTCGACCGCAACCGCGGCGCCTCCTTCGTCTCCGTGCTGATCAGCGGCGCCGGTATGTTCGGCGTGTTCCTCTTCCTCACCTACTACCTTCAGCAGAGCCTCGGCTACACGCCCATCGAGACCGGGCTGGCCTTCCTGCCCATGACCGGCGCGCTCATGGTCACCTCCGCCCTCGCCACCAGCGTACTGATCCCCCGCATCGGCCCCAAGCCGGTGGTGCCGCTCGGCATGGGCCTGGCCGCCGCGGGCATGGTCTGGATGACCGCCCTCGACCTGCACAGCTCCTACGTCGGGGACATCCTGCCGACTCTGGTCGTGGTGGGTCTCGGCCTCGGCCTGGTGATGCCCCCTGCCATGAGCCTGGCCGTCGACGGCGTGGACGCCGAGCACTCCGGAGTCGCCTCCGCCACCGTCAACGCCATGATGCAGGTCGGCGGCTCGATCGGCACCGCCCTGCTCAACACTCTCGCCACCAGTGCCGCCACCGACTACCTGGCCGGCAAGGACCCCAGGAATACCGCCGTGCAGGCCCAGGCGGGCCTGGAGGCCTACTCCACCGCCTACTGGTGGTCAGCTGTCTTCTTCGGCGTCGGCCTGGTCATCAGCGTCATCCTCTACCGACGCGGCGTACCGGAGCAGGACCCGGATGCCGCCCCCGTCGTACACATGTGACATCCGGACAGGGGCCGGACCGACCTGGTAGCCCGGGTCGGTCCGGCCCTTCCGGCGCCCCTGTGTCGCCGGTCTTCTGCGGCAGCGCCGAGTAAGGCCCACCCGGACGATCTCCGACTCAGGTCACTGGCGCAGCATGGACAGATCGACGGCGTTCGCCATGGCCGCCATTCCGGCGTCGTTGGGGTGCAGATGATCCCCGCTGTCGTAAGCGGGCAGCATCCGGGCGTGGTTGTTCGGGTCCCGGATGACGGCGTCGAAGTCGACGACGGCGTCGAACGCGCCACTGGTGCGGATCCAGTTGTTCACAGTTGTCCGGATGCCGGCCTGTGCACTGTTCTGCGAGGAGTGGGGCAGCATGGTGCCGCCGATGATCCTCACGTCGGCGGCGTGTGCCTGCGCGATGATGTCCTGATAACCGGCGATCAGCTGGTCGGCGGTGAGGGAGGGGTTGTTGTTGATGTCGTTGATGCCCTCCATGAAGATCACGTTGCGTACGCCCGGCTGGCCGAGGGCGTCGTGGGCGAACCGGACCCTGGCGGCCAGGCCTTGGGGAGCCCAACCGGCGTCGGCGCGGACCATGTTGCCGCCGATGCCGGCGTTGGCGACAGCGAACCGCTGGCCGCCGCTCTCCGCCTGCAGCCGGGCGGCCAGGCGGTCCGGCCAGCGCCGGTTGGCGTCGGAGGTGGTGCTGGCGCCGTCGGTGATGGAGTCGCCGAAGGCCACCACGGTTCCGGTGGTCACGGCGGCCGGCACGACGTCCACGCCCGACAGGTAGTGCCAGCTCCACATGGAGGTGCTGAAGTCGGTCGCGGCGTCCTCGCCGGCGTGGTTGCCCGTGCCGGCCGCCGACCGGTACGAGGTCTGGTAGGCGTCCCGGTGGAAGGTGGAGGCGCCGGTGTCGCCCCGCAGGTACACGCTCACCAGGAGGTCCTGCCCCGCGGTGACCGTCATCGCGATGACGTCGCTGGTGAGTTCCGCCCCGGCGGGGATGGTCGGGTTGCCGGACCTGCCGAAGGTCACGGTGCGGTGGGTGCCGGGTACCGCGGCCGCGCCGCTGGAGCGCACGGCCACATCGACGGCGCCGACGGACAGCGGCGTGGTGCTGCGCAGGTTGGACAGACGGATCCGCACTCCGGAACCGGCGACGCTTGTGCGGACGACCATCCGCAGTGTCTGCTCGGAGAAGGTCTCACCGCCGGCGGTCATGCTGGGGCCGAAGGCCACGACCCGGGGGCGTTCGGTGAGGGTCCACTGCTGGTTGGGGTTGCCGGTGCACGGCCACTGGATGAGCGCCGTGCCGTCGGCCGTGGAGTGGCCGGGGACGTCGAGGCACATCCCGCTGTTGACGGAAACGATCGAGGAGCCGCTGAAGGTCCAGCGCTGGTTGCTGTTTCCGGTGCACGTCCACTGGATGACTCGCGCTTCCGCCGTGGTGGACGCTCCGCTCACATCCAGGCACTTACCACTGTTGATGTTCACCAGCGAGAACGACCCGTCTCCGCCGTGGGCAACGGCCTGCCACAGCTGGCTCGGACCGCCGGAGGGGGTGTTCTGCACCACGGCTGCCGCGTCGGACGGCGAAGCCGACTGGACCTGTGCGTTCTTGCCGCTGTGCGCTGCGGTCAGCGCGTACACATGGCCGTCCTGCGGTCCGGTGGCGGCCGTGGCCGCGTCGGCCGGGACGAGCACCAGCCCTACGACGCCGAGTGCCGCGGCCCCGATGGAGGCCGTCCTGTTCCGAAACGCTCTCATGAGCCTGCTTTCATGTTGTGTTTCTCCTAGTGGGCACGCCGCGGGAACCGCCCGAGCCGCCGGAAGGGCCGGCTCGGGCGGAACCCCGGTCTTGCCCGATGTGGCGACTGCCGTGTCACCGGGGTGGGCGTCGGGCCTCGGGCTCCCGGCCGAAGGCGACCTTCCCCGCAAGGCGCCGAAGCCGCGGTCGCGCCGGCAGCAGCCGGTGTGCGGCTGGGATCAGCTCCGCGTCCACCGCTGGTTGGTATCGCCGTGGCACGACCAGAGCTGGGTCCCGGTGCCGTTCGCGGTGCGCCCCTCGACGGCATCGAGGCATAGCCCGGACTCGACTCCCACCACGGTGCCGTTCGCATGGACGGTCCACTGCTGGTTGCCGCCGCCGTTGCAGGACCAGATTTCCACGGGTGTGCCGTTGTGGGTGCCGTGGTCCTTCGCGTCCAGGCACTTGTCGCCGAAGACCCGCAGCTCCTTGGCCGAGGTCAAGGTCCACTGCTGGTTGTCACCGGCGTGGCAGTCCCACAGGTGCGTCAGGGTGCCGTTGGTCTCGTTGTAGCCCGGCACATCCAGGCAGCGGCCGGACGCGACGCCGACGACCTTCGTGGTCGACCCGATCGACAGGTTGTCGAACTGGCCCGTCTGTCCCTGGCTGTTGCCGTAGCCGGCCTGCCCCTCGGTGTAGGTGCTGTCGTTGACCGACCCCACCTTCACGCCGTCGATCCAGGCGGTGATCTTGTTGCCGTGGAAGCCCAGCCTCAGGTTGTGCCAGGAGTTGGTGCCCAGCGCGGTGACCGTACCGCTGGCCAGCGTGGTGAAGTTGTTGTCGGTGTCGTTGCGCAGGATGGACCAGGAACCCGTGTTGCTGACCCGCAGGTAGTAGCCGTTCAGGCCCTCCGGGCCGAAGGAGTGCTGCCAGGTGGCGCGGCCGATCAACTCGGTGAAGCCCGCACTCTCCAGCAGCACGTCGCTGGCGACCTGGTAGTCCTTCCAGCCCAGGTCGCCGAAGAGTGCGTAGGGGTGTGACAGGGGCGCCCAGGTGATCGGCGCCTGGGCCGACATCTGGCGGACGCACTTTCCGGAACGTCCGCCCCCGCAGCCGACGACCTCGTAGGCGCCCTGCTGGTCCTGGACGTACTTCGCCTGGGTGCCGGTCGCGTAGCTGTCGTAGGAGTCGGCGTACGGCAGTGCCAGAGAGCCCTTCGCCGGACTGACGGCGGTGCCCTTGCCCTGCCCTGTCGTGGTGGTGATGGTGTAGACGTACCCCGGCTGGACGGTGAGCGAGTAGGTACCCCCGGAGGGAGTGATGTCGCTGCGGCGCACCATCGCGGTCGAGGAGTCGGTGGAGTTGACGTTGGTCGACCAGACGTGGACGGTCCCGGTGGACAGGCCGCCGGCCACTGTGAAGTCGAGTGTCTGCGCCGTGGAGGCCTGGGTGGTCTCGATGATGGTGCTGTAGTCGCGGTTGTTGGTCGACTTGAGGGTGACGTAGCTGCCGTTGGAGGCGCTGCCTCCGATGTAGCCGGTGGAGCTGTCGAGGTACTTCCAGCCCGGCGAGGTGAACTGGGTGGTCTGAGCGGTGACCCACAGGCTCTGGCCCGTGGAGTACCAGCCGGACCAGGGCTGGTTGGCGACCATCAGACCCGTCGTCGCATAGGGCAGGTTGGGCGTCATGGCGCCGATGAGCGGCCAGTTGATGGTCGCGGTCATCCTGCCGTCGATGTAGTCCCGGTTGTTCGCGCGAGCCATGGGTGCGGCGCCGCTGTTGTGGTCGTGCGAGCCGTTCTCACTGGCCCACAGCTGTTTGCCGGTTGCCTTGGCGTTGGCGGAGCTCGGGCAGGAGGTCTGGGGGGTGAGCCAGCCGCACGGGTAGTGGGCGCCGATGATGTCCACGGCGGAGGCGAACGTGGGGTCCGCCAGTATGTCGTTGGCGATGTCCCAGCTGTGGTCGTCCGAGCCCACGATCTTGACCGAGGAGTAGCCCTTCGCGTTGAGCGCCGACCGCAGGTTCTTGTACCAGCCGATGTTGTAGCCGCGCTCGTTCCAGCCGCCCAGGTAGCTGATGTTCAGGCCGTGCGACTTGGCACAGCCCAGCCAGGAGATCAGATAGTCGATCATGTCGGCGGTCCAGAAGTTGCCGCCGCCGATCCACCCCGGCGCACCCCAGGCGAGGCCGGCCAGCTTGATGTCGGGGTTGCGGGCGACCGCCTGCTCCATCAGCCAGAACTCATAGCCGACGTTGCAGTTGATCGTGCCTCTGGTGTGCTGGATGCTCGGCTCGGCGCCACTGGTCGAGTTGGTGTCGCCGCCGATCTCCGTCTTGAGGATCTGCAGATTGGCGCCGTGGTTGGGCTTGAAGAGGTAGTCCAGGATCTGGCTTCGCTGCGGCTCCGGGTAGTCGATCAGCAGTCTGCTGTTTCCCCCGCCACCGCTGATGGCACCGATGCCGTCGAAGGTACGCCCGCCCGAGGCGCCGTCGAGGGTGATTGACGTCGCGGCCTGGGCCGGGGCGGCGGCGAGCATTGATCCGATCATTGCGAGAACGAGCGCGCACACCATGGCGAGTGTCCGCGGTAGGCGGCGGTGCAGGCCGCGCCAAGTGGGCGGGTGTCCGTGGATCAGCATCCGTTTCTCCTCCGATTGTTTGTTCATGACGGATTTCATTGAAGAGAGAGGTGGGTGAATGAGCGCCACCTTGGCGCAACCAGCGCCTGAAGGGCGGAACTGCCCGCCTGACTGGGGTTGTTGCCCACCGCCCACGCACCCGTCAAAGCCTCGGACGCCGAAGGTGTGGGTGATCTTGTTCGGGTCGACGCTTCCGACAGAGCAGGTGGCGGCCGACGCGCCCCGCATGGCAGCCCACGTGAGACGGTCGGACAGAAGCCCTCCTCCCACTCCATGAACCCGCATCAAAAGATCCGATCTATCATGAGCACGGAAGAGAGCCACGATGGGTTCACAGTTCGTAGGACGGAGGTGGAGGACGCAGCAGCGAAGCCGTCGGGACATGCCCTGCACCAGCCGATCCAGGCCGTCCTTGGCCACTACTGGCGGGTGTAGGAGCCGGGAGGAGAGGAGGAGACGAATGCTCGCCGGCCAGCCTGAGGCGCCGACGCAGGACCGATGGGCCAGGTTGCCGTGTCGGTCGCTGCGCCGGACCCGGACAAGGGCGACCGGTGTGAGGGAGGAGCCGTACTCCCGGACATGCCACAGGCCGTGGAAGTCCTGGGTCTCCCCCGCAGGGAGGCCACGCCGACCGAGCCGTTCGTGGCGCGCTTCAACGGCAGAACGTCGGCGGCTGTCCGGGTGCCCCGTCCGCACCCACCGGGGGTGCGCCCTCTCCAACTCGCCTGACTGTTGCCCACGGGCGAAGCCCTTCTCGCCGAGGCAACTGCCCATCACGGACGATCCGCGGGTGCCGCCGCAAGCAGGCCCTGCTGACCCGTCCCGCGGTACTCATCGCCCCGCCGGCATCCGACGCAGGCGAAACCCCCGTGAAAGTACTCCACTTCGTGCACAAACCCGAAGGACCGGGCCGGGACGACGTCAGCGAGCGGTGGCAGGCCGCCCACGCAGCGGTGCTCAAGGCGGAGTCCCGGGAAAAGGTACTGCGGGGATACATCCGGCACCGGCAGGTGCCCGGGGCCGAGAGGGCGCTGCGCCATTTCGGTGCCGGCGGCGAACCCGCGTACACAGGAGTCGCCGCCGTGTACTACGACTCCCCGGAGGAAGCGCTGACCCACTTCCCCTCGTACGAGCGTTCACTGCGGGAGCTCTCCGCCGAGACCGGCGACTTCTACGACCCGTCCCGCTCGCTCGCCCTCTACAGCCGCGAGGTGACCATCTTCTGATCGGTCCCGCACTTCCGGGGGCTCGCAGGGCTTGGGTAGCTGGGCGGCGGCCTGGAAGAGTCACCGGTCGATGTCGAAGCCGATCGCCACCCTTCGACCTGCGTCGATGCGAGTTGTTCGAGTGACTCCTTCGAGCAATTAAGTCGGTAGGGTGGGCGCATGGCTCACGTCTCAGCGGCCGAACGCCGCCCTCAGTTGATCAAAGCGGCCATCGACCTCATGGCGAGAGAGGGAGTCGCTGCCGGCAGTACCCGTGCGATCGCCGCCGAGCTCGGCGTCGCGCAGGCCACGGTGCACTACACGTTCGGCACCAAGGAGGACTTGTACCGTGCGGTCATCCAGCACCTGACCCAGGAGATGGAGAATCAGGTGCGGCAGGCCGCACCTGACGGCGCCGGCTTCGAGGAAACCGTGGGAGTGCTCGCTTCCGCCCTGTGGCGCACGGTGCGCAACCAGCCGAAGAGCTATCAACTGCTCACCGAACTGACCATGTTCGCGCTCCGGTCGCCCCATCTCCGCGAGGCGCTCGAAACGCACAACCTCGGTGTCCTCAGCGTGACATCGGAGCTCGTGACGGACGCGGCCGACCGCGCAGGCCAGCAGCTCGCGCAGCCGGCGAGGACGATTGCGCGGTTCTTCCTCGCCGGATTCGACGGACTCGTGTTGCAGCACCTGACACACCCCGACGACGAGGCGGAACTCTCCTGTCTGCAGGCTTTGATCTCCTCCACGCTGGCCCTCGCCGGCGGTCGCATGGAGATGGTCGCCGTACCTCGTGATCTCGTCGAAGGAGATCTGTCGAGCGGTTGATCCGCCCCTGCGGGCTCGCTGGGCAGCGTGGGGTGTCATGCGGGGCAATGCGGCCCTGCATGGGCTCCGCAGCCGGGGGCGGGCCTGATTCCCTCCGTCCCGGGCGGCCCTCCACCTGGCGGCGATCCGGGCTGCCGCTGAGCCGGGGTAGCCGGCCCACCCGCGTGGTGGTCAGGACAGGTCGTGCACGACCAGTCGCGACTGCCGCCCCGCAAACGAGCTGCGCAGCGCCCGTGCCTCACGGTTCCGTGTTGCGAAGACTCCCTGTTTGTCCACGTGAACGACCAGAACGTCGTAGTTGTCGATGACCTCGGATATGCCCCGTGTCTGGATCGTGTCCCGCCAGGCATCCGTATTCCGGCCGAACCACTCTGGCAGTCCGCAGGGCTGGGTAACGGCGTCCCAGAAGTCATCGAGCGTCTCGATCGTCTGCCCCCGTAGGTCAACCACCAGCTCCGACTCTGTCTTCTTGGCCATCGCAGCAGAGTAACCAATCCTCATCCAGCAGGGCAGCGGTCCAAAGAGACAGGTTCCAGGCGTCCTGCTCGTCGGCTACACCGACTTCATCCTCACCGCACGAGCCTTCGCCGACCGCCGCGGGGACACGGACCCGGACAGGAACGCGCTCGACGCCGATCAGGAGTTCTTCGCACTGGCGCGGCCGGCTTCGGCGCGGGCGTGCTGCACGGCTTCCCGGTCAGCAGCAGCGCCGGCCGCACCGCGCCGGCCTGCTCCGCGGGCGCCGCAGCCAGGCATCCTCACTCCTCAACTCCGAGGGCGATGCCGAGGTCGACATCATCGCCCTGGACGCCGTCGACGCGCTCCGTCGCGAACTCACCGAGCGCGGCATCGTCTTCACCCTCGCCCGAGTCAAACAGGACCTGCTGCTGGACGACCTGACCGCGTACGGCCTCGCGGACGCCGTCGGCACCGAGCGGATCTTCCCCACCTTGCCAACGGCTGTGGCCGCGCACCGGGAGTGGCGCCGCGACCAGCAGGCCACTCCCAGGACGCGCGCTCGGCGACACATCTGCTTGCGGAGTGCCCGCGGACGCCGTCGTCGCTCGGCCCTGTCCACCGCAGCGCCGGACAGGGCCGAGAGGAGACCGTGCCCGCACCATCCGGCCCGGCCCGGGTGGGCCCGTGGGGCCGCTGTGCCCGAATCGATGGGGCCGTTCGGCCCCTCTTCGCCCAGCGCCGCCGAAACGTGGTCCGGTGCCTGCTACACAGAAGACGGTCGCCCCTTGGGTCGCGGCGCCCACCTCACCCCCACCCCACCAGTCTGGGAGTCCTCATGCTGTCCGCAGAATCCGCCGCCGTCGTCCGTGCCACCCTGCCCGCCGTGGCCGTCGCACTCGACGAGATCACCACCCGCTTCTACGGCGCGATGTTCCGCGACCGGCCGGAACTGCTCGACGGGATGTTCAACCGCGGCAACCAGGCCAGCGGAGCACAGCGCCGCGCCCTCGCCGGCTCGATCGCCGGCTTCGCGACCGCACTGCTCGATCAGCCGGACGTTCGCCCCGACGCCCTGCTGAGCCGTATCGCGCACAAACATGTCGCTGTCGGGGTCACCGAGGACCAGTACACGCTCGTCCACAAGTACCTGTTCGGCGCGATAGCCGAGGTCCTCGGCGATGCGATCACCCCGGAGGTGGCGGCCGCCTGGGACGAGGTGTACTGGCTGATGGCCGGTGCCTTGATCGCCCAGGAGGCCCGCCTCTACCAGGACGCCGGCCTCCAGCCCGGCCGGATCTGGCGGCAGTGGACGGTCGTCGAACGCCGCCCCGAGACACCGGACGTGGTGTCCTTCCTGCTCCGTCCCGCCGACGGCGAAGCTGCACCGCGCGCGCAGGCGGGCCAGTACGTCAGCGTGCGCCTGCGCATGCCCGACGGAGTGCATCAGCTGCGCCAGTACAGCCTGTCCTCCGACCCGGGTGGGGATCTGCGGCGCATCACCGTCAAACGGGTCGCCGGCACGGACGGCGCTCCGGACGGCGAGGTCTCCGACCTGCTGCACCACGACGTGCGCGAGGGTGACGAGCTGACGCTCTCCGCGCCCTTCGGAGACGTCGTCCTCGACGACCCGGCCGACGCCACCACCCCGGTCGCCCTTGTCTCGGCAGGCATCGGCTGCACCCCCATGACGGGCATGCTGGCCCACCTCGGCACTCTCGCATCGGCCCGGCCGGTGCTGGTCCTGCACGCCGACCGCTCTCCCGCGGACCACGCCCTGCGTGCCGAAACCCGTCGGCTCGTCGAGCAACTGCCTCAGGCCCGCGCCGTGTTCTGGTACGAGCGGCCGGGCGCGGAGGAACCCGACGCCCGCGCCGGCCTGATGAACCTCGACGGAATCCAACTACCCGGCGACGCAACGGTGTTTCTGTGCGGCCCGCTGCCGTTCATGCGAGACGTCCGCGCGCAGCTGCTACGCGCGGGGATTCCGCCGCGGCGCATCCGCTACGAGGTCTTCGGCCCCGACCTGTGGCTGCCCGAGCCGACGGCCTGACCGGCGTCGGACATCCCACCGCTCTTCCAGGAAGGGAGATGGAATGACCAGCAAGGACGCCCAAAGCGCCATCCCCACCGTACTGCTGCGTTCGGTGGGCGAGGTGGACGAGGAGACGCCGGCCTACGCGCGTACGAAGATCGACGCCGTCGTCGGCCGGCCGGGACTGCCCGCCACCACCGGCGAGGTACGCATCACGCGAGCGGCCGCCCACCACGCGGACCGCCCCTGGGCGGCCGCAGCGGCCCTCCACGTCGGCAGGCGCGAAGTGGTCGTCCTCGCCGAAGCGGCCACCGGCCGCGAGCTGGTCGACCAGCTCCAGACCGGCTGCGCCGCCAGACCGAGAAGGCCGCCCGCCCGGGACACCACGGCCACCACGCACCGGCACCGCCGTGGCGTGGCGGCAGCCTCACCTCAGGTGCGACAGAAGGCAGCGGCAGGGCTGCGGACGCTCGCCCGACGTGAGCCCGCGGTGAGTGCGGGCCCGGTCGGTGGCAGGTCGCCGACGGGGTCCTCTGCACCACCCCACGTCCGCACACGGACACCGCGGAAGCCGACGCGCACGGGCCATGCGGACCAAACCGGTGACCAACGGCCCACTGACGGAACCTGCCTGCGCAGGAAACCGTGAGGTGACGGTTTCCCAGTCGGCTGGCACGAACGAGGAGTTGTGATGGCGAAGGCGTATGTGGTGGGCAGCGGGATCGCGGCGCTCGCCGCGGCCACGTTCCTGATCCGCGACGGCGGTTTCGAGGGTGCGGACATCCACCTCTTCGAGGAGCAGCGGAACATCGGCGGCAGCATGGACGCGGGCGGCACGGCTGGTGCCGGCTACCTCATGCGCGGCGGGCGGATGTTCGAGGCCGAGAACCGCTGCACGTTCGACCTGCTGTCCGGCATCCCTTCCATCGACGACCCCGCGTTGTCCGTGACACAGGTCCTCGCCGGGCAAAAGGAGTTCGCCCGGGACGACATCGCACGTCTCGTGGACGGCGACGGAAAGGTCGTCGACGTGTGCTCGATGGGGTTCTCCGAGCGCGATCGCCTGGATCTGGTCCGCTGTCTCGCGACTCCCGAGGGGCACCTGGACGGCAAGCGGATCACCGACTGCTTCACCGAGCACTTCTTCTCCACGACCTTCTGGTTCCTGTGGTGCACCACCTTCGCCTTCCAGCCTTGGCACAGCGCGATCGAGTTCCGCCGCTACCTCAGGCGCTTCATCCATCTGGCTCCCGAGTTCGCCTCCATGACGAGCGCCTACGGCACCCGCCACGACCCGTACGATTCCATCGTGCGTCCCCTGACCGCCTGGCTGCGCGAACGGGGCGTCACCGTCCACACCCGCTGCCATGTCACCGACCTCGCCTTCGCGGCGGGGCACCGGTCGACGACGGTCAAGCGCATCTACTTGGCCCGGAACGGCCGTGACGAACAAATCGACGTGGCCCCCGACGACCTGGTCCTGGTCACCAACGGCTCCATGACCGACTCCGCCAGCGTCGGCTCCCACTTCACCGCTCCGCCGCCCCCTCGCCGGAGTTCGGACGCCTGGCTGCTCTGGCACCGGCTGTCCAGGGGCCGAGACGACTTCGGCAACCCGGACGCCTTCGACAAGCACGTCAAGGAGTCCCGTGGGGAGTCGTTCACGGTCACGGCCAAGGACCCCGCCTTCCTCGACGCACTGGCGAAGTTCAGCGGCCGCGAGACCGGCCGGGGCGGACTGATGACCTTCACCGACTCCCATTGGCTGCTCACTGTCGTCGCGCCCCGCCAGCCCGTCTACCGCGACCAGCCCGAGGGCGTATCGGTCTGGTGGGGCTACGCCCTGCACCCGGGCCGCGCCGGCAACCACACCCCCAAGCCGATGACGATGTGCTCCGGCCGGGAGGTCCTCGAAGAGATCCTGCATCATCTTCCCTTCGACGAGCCGACGACAGCCCGGGTCCTGGAGACCTCCACCGTCGTGCCCTGCCTCATGCCGTACGTCACGAGCCAGTTCATGGCCCGCCGCCGCGACGACCGCCCCAAGGTCGTACCCGACGGCTCGGTCAACCTCGCCTTCATCGGCCAGTTCGCCGAGGTGCCCGACGACGTCGTCTTCACCGTCGAGTACTCCGTCCGCACCGCCTGGAGGGCCGTGGCCCAACTCCTCAAGCTCGACACGCAGCCGCCGGCGGTCCACAAGGGCCATCACGATCCCCATGTCCTGGCCGCCGCACTGGAAACGATGCACCGCCGATGCCCCGGGGCTTGATCAGTCCACGTACGACCGACCTGGCTCGGGGGCGAACTCCGGGGACCTGTGCGGTGACGCCGTTGGAGCGGCGGCTTGGCATCGGACAAGTGCAAGGGCCTGCCCCCTTGTCGACCAGGCTGCGATCCTGGGGGCAACCCGTTTTCCCGGGACTCACCTCCGGCGCACAGTCGGGTCCCCGACCCCGCCGCTTGCTGGGAGGTGGCCGTGCTGCTGGTAGGGCATCTCGTCAGGGTGCCGCTCGGGTCGGGCACGCCGCCAGGCCGTGTCGAAGGAGAGGTTGCCCCGACTGGCCCGCGCCAGCCGCCACGCATGCCAACTCGTCCGCGGCGAGAGCAGCCATCGCAGGATGGAGGTGCTCACGTCGCCACGGCACGGTCCGGTCGGTCGCGGCCACGGCACGGTCCACGGAGTCAGGGCCCGGAAGCATCAGGTCTTCGTTGGGATCCCGTGGGGGGTACGGGTCAGCAAGGACTCGGCCTCGTCGCCCAGCAAGCCTGGTATGTCGGTCGTCGGCTCGCTTCTCCGGTCGGTCGCGTGATCCGAGGTGGGATCCGGCTTCCCGCAGCCGCCGGGCTCATGTGACAGCGTGCCCCGTTCCAGCTGAGCACCGGGCTCTGCCTCGGCCATGGCAGCCGAGCCGGTGTGGCATCGGTCCCGGTCCGGGCGCCGGAGTGGTACCGCCGTGGAACAGTGGAGGAGAGAAGACAGGGGGGCTTGGCGCCCGCGATGCGCGGGCCGGACGGAGGAGGCCAGGATGCGTCCCGTGCTGGCGGGCATCGACGGGTCCGAGCGCGCCGCGGCGGCGGCAGACTGGGCAGCGGGGGAGGCCTCGCTGCGCGGCGTTCCGCTGCGGTTGCTGCACGCATCTCCGCCGCTCCCCGGAGCCGCCGTTCCGGGCCCGGCCGTGGACCGGCTGCAGCACATGGGCGCCCGGTTGCTCCGGCGGACGGTCGCGGAGCTCACCGACCGCTGCCCGGACCTCCAGGTGGAGACGGCGCAGGCCGATGACGCCCCGGTCGCGGCTCTCCTCACCGCGGCACGCGATGCCGGGCTCCTCGTCGTCGGCACCCGCGGAACGGGCGGTTTCGAGGGGCTGGCGGTCGGTTCGGTGGCCCTGCGGACGGCGGCAGCGGCCCCCTGCCCTGTCGTCATCGTCCCTCACCGTGCCGGTACCTTCACGGAAGGGGCACCCGCTGCAGGCCGCGGAGGCCAGGTCGTGCTCGGGTTCGACGCGCACCGGCCGGTCGGTGCAGTGGCGGATTTCGCGTTCGCGGCCGCCGAGGCTCGCAAGGCACGTCTGAGAGTGGTACAGGCCTGGGCCCTTCCCGCCGAGTCGGTCTCTCCCCGGACCCTGGTGGTGACCGAGGAGGACCGCGCCACCTGGGAGGACCAGGAGGTGCTGTGGCTGTCCGACGCCTTGCGACCGTTGCAGGAGAAGTACCCCCGGGTGGTGGTCCGCACCGATGTCATGCTGCTCCACCCTGCGGAAGCGCTTCTCAACGCGTCCCGGGGTGCCGACCTGCTCGTCGTGGGACGCCGCACCGAGCACCTGGCGCCCGAAGGCCGACTCGGACCGGTCACCCACGCCGTCCTGCACCACGCCCGCTGCCCGGTCGCGGTCGTACCGCACGGCGGATGACGGCTCAGCCGAAGAACACCTCGAACTCGTCGTACAGCGTGGGCTCCACCACCTTGTTCTCCGCTGTGGCCTCCGCAAGGGGCAGGCGGATGATCCGCGTGCCCCGCAGGGCGACCATGCAGCCGAAGTCCCTCTCCTTGACCGCGTCGATGGCGTGCAGCCCGAAACGGGTGGCCAGCCACCGGTCGAAGGCACTGGGGCTACCGCCGCGCTGGATGTGACCAAGGACCGTGGTGCGGGCATCCTTCCCGGTGCGTGCCGTGATCTCCTGGGCCAGCCATTCGCCGATGCCGGACAACCGCACATGGCCGAACTCGTCCAGCGACCGGTCCTTGACGACCATCTGTCCCTCCTTGGGGACGGCCCCCTCGGCCACGACGACGATCGGCGCGTAATTGATCTCGAACCGGCGCATCACCTGCTCGCAGACCTGCTCGATGTCGAACGACCGCTCCGGGATGAGGATCACGTTGGCGCCGCCCGCGATGCCGGCGTGCAGGGCGATCCACCCGGAATGCCTTCCCATCACCTCCACCACAAGGGCTCGCATATGTGACTCGGCGGTGGTGTGGAGGCGGTCGATGGCCTCCGTTGCGATACCGACGGCGGTGTCGAAGCCGAAGGTGTAGTCGGTGCCCGAGACGTCGTTGTCGATGGTCTTCGGCACACCGACGAGGTTGATCCCCTGGCGGCTGAGTTCTGTGGCCACCCCCAGCGTGTCCTCTCCGCCGATCACGACGAGCGCGTCCACATCGTGCGCGACGAGCGTGTCCCGTACCCGTCGCAGCCCGTCGTCGTGCTTGAACGGGTTCGTGCGGGAGGACCCCAGGATGGTGCCGCCGCGGGGGAGGATTCCCCGCACGCTGGAGATGTCCAGTGGGACGACGTCGTTCCGGAGCAGACCGAGCCAGCCGTCCCGCACACCGACGAAGTCGAGCGAGTAATCCTGGACGCCTTTGCGGACGACGCTGCGGATCACGGCGTTGAGGCCCGGACAGTCACCACCTCCGGTCAGCACTCCGACCTTCATGGGTCTTCTCCCATCCGCTGCACACCCGTTCGGTCGCGGCCTTCGCACGCGACCGGCTACCGCTGCCGCCGCGGCCTGTGGACCGCCGTCTCCCTACAGCCTCCCTCGGTTCCGTCCAGGGTGGCCACTCGACGGATGCCGGGCCGCGCAGCCCGTCTCCAGGCACCCGCTCACCTCTGACGGGGTCGCCCTCGCGTACTGCGCCCACACGGGCATCGTGGGACGCCGGTCACCGGAGTCGATGGCAGACGCTTCGATGCCGCAGGGGCCGACCTTGCCCATGCTGCGGGCGACTGGTGGCCCGAGTGGTCATGCCGCCTCGGCGCACGGCCGCGTCCGAGTCGAGCACCACGGCACCCCCCCGCATCCGGCAAGGCGGGCACCCGCTTGGGTGAGACGGACGTCGGAGGCGACCGTGTGTGGGAGGGCGCCCGTCTGACCGTGGTGGTGGACGCTGCGCCGGCGCTGCGCCCCGTCGACGTTCTGCCACCCATGGGGGGGCGCAGTCGAGAGAAGACCGGGCGAGCCGCTGCCGTGCGCGACCCGCCTGGGACCGTCGGACGCTTCACGTGCCCGTCCGGCCCATCGGCTCGCGGCCTTCCGAGAGCGAGACTGTAAGCGGGGCCCGGCGACGAAAGGCGTGCCATGAGCGTCACCCCGGCGTCCGGCGAACGGGTGCACGCCCTGCTCACCGACGGCACGACGGTGTGCGTACGGCCCGCGGGGCCGGACGACCAGAAGGCCGTCTTCCGGTTGTACTCGGAGATGTCGGACGCGAACCTGCGGCTGCGCTTCTTCTCCGTGAGCCGGCGCCCCGGCGAGCAGGCCGCCGTGAGGGTTGCCCCGCCGGAGGACTCCGGCAATCGGGCGCTGGTGGCCGAGCGTGGTGGCCGGATGCGCACCTGCGGTGCACTGCGTGATCCCACTGGGCGCCACCGGTCCGGTCGTTCTCCCCGGTCTTGGACAGTTGCTGCTGCGGCTGTCCCGAAGGGCGACCGATCTGCCGCAGCCGGCGGAGGCGGACTTCGATCCGGTCCTCACCCGGCCCGAGCACATCACCGCTCTCGACCCGCGGATCCGTCTGCTGCCGCGCCGCGCCAGGCCCCCCGTCCGGGCCGGCTCCGCTGAACCGCGGGTCCGCGCACCGCCGAAGGAGGCGGAACACGATGAAGCACAGCAAGGTCGGCGCACTGATGACGGCCGACGTCGTGCGCGCCGAGTACGGCACGCCGTTCAAGGAGGTGGCCCGGCTGCTCGCCGAGCACCGGATCAGCGGTCTGCCGGTGGTGGACGACGACGAAAAGGTCCTCGGGGTGATCTCCGAGACGGACGTGATGGCCAGGCAGGCGGAGACCCGCGATCCGTCCGAGCCGCGCTGGCTGCTCCGCCGGCCGCGCTGGACGCCGGGATCGCGCGCTCGCCGGACCAAGGCGCAAGCCCGGACGGCCGGACAGCTCATGTCCCGTCCGGCCATCACGGTCCACAGCGACGCGACCGTCGCCGAGGCGGCCCGAGTCATGGCGCAGCACCGCGTCGAACGGCTGCCGGTCGTCGACGACGAGGAGCGGCTCGTCGGCATCGTCACCCGCCGCGATCTGCTCGAGGTCTTCCTGCGCCCCGACGCGGAGATCCGGGAGGCGATCAGGAACGAGGTACTGGGGCGGGCCTTGTGGCTGCCGCCCGATGCCGTCGACGTGGACGTCCGCGAGGGCGTCGTCACGCTCACCGGACAGCTGGAGCGGCGTGTGGAAACCACCTCGGCGGTGGAGATGTGCCGCCGGGTGGACGGTGTGGTCGCGGTCGTCGACCACCTCACCTACCGTTTCGACGACTCCCGGCTGTCGCCAGAGGAGCCGACCCTGCACGGGCTCCCCTACTACTGGCAGCGCAAGCCGTGAGGAGGCCTGACGATCATGAAAGAGAAGGTTCTGGTGGTCTACGGTTCCACCAACGGATCGACGGCCGAGATCGCCGACCACGTCGGTGAGGTCCTGGCCGAGGAAGGGCTGGCCGTGGACGTGCGGCCCGCCTCGGACGTCACCGACCCCGCGTCGTACGGCGCGGTCGTCCTCGGCGGCGGACTCTACGGGGGCCGCTGGCATCGCGACACGCGACGTTTCGCACGGCGGCACCGCAAGACCCTGGCCGAGCGGCCGGTGTGGCTGTTCAGCAGCGGGCCCCTCGACCCCTCGGCGTCCGAGCGGGACATCCCCCCGGCACCCGGGGTACGGCGGGTGAATGCACCACGAGACGGCCGCTGCATCGAACGCTCCGGCGCCACACGCCACGCACATCGGGCACACCATGCCTGGCATGACGTCCTCGTCCGCTGCTGTTGTACGGCAAGTCTCCGGCCCCACTCACGCGGACATGCTCGGTGCACCGGCACCCCCGCACGGCGTGGACGGCGGCAGCGCCTGCGCCATCTGGGGCATGCAGCACTGCACCAGCGGAAACGTCGAGGTACTCAAGCTCCCCGTGCTGCCGCAGAGCACTCCGGCGCAGACGGCCGACCCATACCAGGCCCAGCCCGGCCCTCGGCCCGCCGGCACGGTTGGCCGCGCGCCACCCGACCTGTCGGTCCTCTCCCACCTGCGCATTCAGGCCGCGGCAACGGCACCCGTGTGCCGTCCTCGCCGCGCCTCATGCCAGTTCGAAGAATAGGACCCACATCGTGAACAGCGTCAACCGCCGCTCCATCCTGCTCGCCGGACTCGGCGCAGCCGGTGCAGGCGCACTCTCCGCCTGCACCAACTCCGGCAGCTCCCCTGCTCTGGTCAGCCCCTCCCACTCTGCCGCGGCCGCCTCAGAGAAGGGGCGGGGCGGCACCGGCAGGCAACACAAGATCACACTGACCGCCGCGCCCGCCAGGGTGGACTTGGGCGGCGGCGTCAAGGCGAGGACCTGGGCCTTCGACGGCCGCACCCCGGGCAAGGAGGTCCGGCTCTCCGCCGGGGACACCCTGGTCGCCGAACTCGCGAACCAGCTGCCGGGCAAGACCACCACTTCGATCCACTGGCACGGCGTTGCCCTGCGCAACGACATGGACGGCGCGCCACCGACCACCCAGACCGCCGTCCGCGCCGGCTCCACCTTCACCTACCGGTTCGTCGCCGACGCCCCGGGCACCTATTTCTTCCACCCGCACGTCGGCGTCCAACTCGACCGCGGCCTGTACGCCCCGCTGATCGTCGAGGACCCGCGCGAGCCTCTGGCCTACGACGACGAATGGGTGGTCGTCCTGGACGACTGGATCGACGGTGTCACCGGCACCCCCGACGAGGTCTTCGCCGAACTCGAGCGGGGCATGGGCGGCATGGACATGGGCGGCAACACATTCATGCTCATGGGCGCGGAGAGCGACCTGCTGGGCGGCGACGCCGGCGATGTGGCATATCCCTACCACCTGGTCAACGGCCGTGTGCCGGACGACCCGGAGGTCTGCACGGGCAAGCCCGGCCGCAGGCTGCGACTGCGGATCATCAACGCGGGCAGCGACACCGCCTACCGGGTCGCCCTCAGCGGCCACAAGATGATCGTCACCCACACCGACGGTTTCCCCGTCCAGCACCAGCGAACAGACGCGCTCCTGATCGGCATGGGCGAACGTTACGACGTGCTGGTCACTCTCGCTGACGGCGTCTTCCCCCTGGTCGCGCTGGCCGAGGGGAAGAACACCAGCGGGCTGGCCCTGGTGCGCACGGGCTCCGGCCGCGCACCCACGGCCGCCGTACGTCCGAGGGAACTCGACGGCACGGTCATGACCGCGTCCCGGCTCCGCGCGGCCGACGACGTGCGGCTGGAGTCCGCCACGGCCGACGTCACGCACCGGATCGAACTCACCGGCGGCATGATGCGCTACGACTGGGCCATCAACGGCAAGCCGTTCGACATGGCCGATCCGGACGCCGACGCCATCCTGGTCGAGGAGGGTCGGCGAGTCCGGCTGGACTTCGTCAACACCACCACCATGTGGCATCCGATGCACCTGCACGGCCACACCTTCCAGCTCGGCCGCTCCGGCCCCCGTAAGGACACCGCGATCGTGCTGCCCAGGAGAAAGCTGTCCGTGTTCTTCGACACCGACAACCCCGGCCAGTGGATGCTGCACTGCCACAACGCCTACCACGGCGAGGCCGGGATGATGACAAACGTCGCCTACCAAGCATGACCCCCAGTGGTCGGACGGCGCGTCGCTCACTTGTCGTCCGGCCACATCAGTGGCCGTAGTCGTCGCGACTGGACTCCACGGGGCGAAGCGGACCGAACCCACTCCGGTCGGGATGAAGCCGACGGCCGCCTGGGGGCAGGCCCATCGGAGGCCGGGCGGTGAGCTGCCGGTCGCGCGAATCGGCCGCGCATCGCCGTCAACCCGGGATCAGGCCCTCGTCGGAGAGCAGTTCCCGCACCTGCGTGAGGCTGGTGTCCTCGTCGGGCAGGACCAGGTCGGACGGCATGATCGTTTCGGCCGGCAGAGGGGTGCCGCAGCTGCGCACCGCTTCCAGCAGAGCCGACAGAGCGGTGGCGAACAGCCTGTCGTCGTCGGAGTCGGCTGCCGACTGCAGAGCGGCATCCAGCTCATTGAGCCGGTCGAGGTGGGCTTCCGTGATCTCGTACTGGCCCTCGCCGAGAATCCGCATGATCATGACGTCGCCTCCTGGCCCGGAGGGCCCTGCTCGGGGCTCTTGCCTTCGACGGCCGGCGCGGTGGCGGACGCGGGGAGTCGGGCTTTCATCCGGGCCAGTTCCTCGTCCACGTCCTGGCCCGCGGTGACGCGTTCGAGTTCGGCCTGGATGTCGTCACGGCCGGCGGGCAAGGTGGCGTCCTCCAAGGCGCCGGAGGCGAGCAGTTCGTCCAGCGCTCCCGCGCGGGCCTGCAGCTGTTCGGTCTTGTCCTCGGCGCGCTGCATGGCCAGGCCGACATCGCCCATCTCCTCCCCGATGCCGGTGACCGCCTCCGTGATGCGGGTCTGGGCCTCGGCCGCGGTGTAGCGGGCCTTGATGGTCTCCTTGCTGGTGCGGAACGTGTCCACCTTCGCCTGGAGGCGCTGTGAGGCCAGGGTGAGTTTCTCCTCCTCGGCCTGCAGCGTCGCCTGCTGGGTCTGAAGGCCTGTGAGCTGGGAGGCCACGGCGGTGCGCCGGCTCAGGGCTTCACGGGCGAGGTCCTCGCGCCCGGCGGCGAGCGCCTGCTGTGCCTGGCCCTCCAGCTTGCCGCTGGACTGGCGCAACTGGCTGATCTGCAGATCGATGCGCTTGCGGCTGGTGGCCACATCCGCCACACCACGTCGTACCTTCTGCAGCATCTCCTGCTGCTGGGCGTAGGAGTAGTCCAGTACCTCGCGCGGGTCTTCGGCCTTGTCCAGGGCCTGGTTCGCCTTGATCCGGAACAGGGCGGCTATGCGGTGGGCGATGCTGGTCATAGCGGCCTGCCTCCTCTCGATCGATGAGGAATCAGCCAGGCCATGCCACGTCTGCGGGACACTTCCAGGCTCCGGCGGCATGGTCCGTGCCGCAACCTCGGTCCCGGCGTCCGAGGGCGGCTGCGACGGCAGCACTCTCCCGCTCGCGCTTCGCGGGTCGATGATGAAGGTAAGCCGCAAAGGAGGTGACCGGCGATGCCACCGCACTGTGATTCTCTCGACGGTCCCGTCGTCACGGCCGCGCGTAAAGCCCTGGAGGACAGGGATGTCGACCAGATCCTGCCCTACGTGCCCGAGGAAGGGGAACGAGAGGTCCGTGAGGCGTTCAGTCTCACGGCCAAGGCGCGCGCGTCCGGCCGGGAGGCGCAGGAAGTGGCCGACCGCTGGTTCTTCGAGACGGTCGTCCGCGTCCACCGCGCCGGAGAAGGCGCTCCCTTCACGGGACTGAAGCCGGCAGGGCTCGATGTGGGGCCGGTGATCCCGGCTGCCGAGCGTGCCCTCGCTACCGGCTCAGCGGACGAACTGACCGGGGCACTCTGCGGGATCATCCGTGAGCAGGTGGAAGAGCGTCATGGCCGGGCCATGGCGCTGAAGGAGCATGCCACTGAGGGGGTGGCTGCCGCCCGCGCCTTCGTGGAGGCCAGTCTCGGCCTGCAGGTGTGGGCTCACCACGTGTACAGACAAGCGATCGCCGTCCCGCATGCACCAACCCGGCGCTCGTAAGAAGCGAACAGGCCGGGCCCGCCGCCGTATGAATCCGGCGCTGAGGACGGCGGGCGTATGAATCCGGCGCTGAGGACGGCGGGCGTGTCGCCCGTTCGACGAGGACCCGCACGCGGTCGGTCCTCTGTCGCGGTGCCAACGCGTCCTCCCTGCGTTCATGCCGTCGCACTGACACGCATGCGCAGATTGCGGAACTGGCGGGTCTGCATGATCAGGTGGGCGGGTTCCCAGAACAGGATGTCCATGGTCCGGGTGAGGGGCCGCGGGCGGCTGCGAGCCCGCGTGCGGACGATGAGCCGGGTCCCGCCGCCGGGCTCCGGCCGGAGGTGGAAGCCCCAGACCGAGTCGATGTACGCCTTGGGCAGTGGCTCGTACCGCACGTCGAAGGGGCGTCCCGAGGGGAGCTTCGTCTGCGAGCGCAGCACCAGGGTCCGCTCCGGTTCCAGGACCGCGACGGTGAACCAGGCGTCGCCGCTCGGCAGGGAGTCCAGGTGCTGGTCCCGCTCCAGGCGCTGCCATGCCGGGACGATGCGTTCCGCGCTCGGGCGTCCGCCGTTGTCCAGGCGGTCCCAGCTGTACCAGCCGCCGCGGTTGCAACCCATCTGTGTCAGCCAGGGCCAGACCTCTTCGGGCGGCGCCGGCAGGGTCGTGGCCATGGTCGAGGTGCCGTCGGCATCGGGGACGAGGTCATCGCCGGGGAGGTCGCGGTCGGCCTCGTCGTGTGTCGTGCCCCAGGTCAGCACCCGGGGCCGCAAGAAGGCTCCGTACAAGGCCAGCGCGGCGGCCGCCACACCGAGTGGACGTCGCCCGGCCCCGGGTCGGTGCTCGCTCATGTCTTCAGCGTCGCAGCTCCGGACCAGTCCCACCACGTGAACTCGGCACCGCCTACCCGGAGCCCGACCCGATCAGAATGCCGTCACCTCACGCACGGCCGCGGCATGTCGTTGGCCTCTCGGGCTCAGTCGGTGGGCGTCAGGACGGTGGGCGGGCCGGCGGTGACGCCTCCGTCCAGGACGAACTCCACACCGGTCGAGAAGGTGGCCTCGGTGGCGATGAAGAGGACCATGCGGGCGACTTCCTCGGGTTCACCGAACCGCGGGAGGGGCTGGCCGGCGGTGAACGAGTCGTCGAAGTCGGCCGTCATGGCTGTGCGCACCACACCGGGATGGACCGAGCAGACCCGGATCCCGTCCGGGGCCAGTTCCAGAGCTGCGGCCTTGGTCAGCCCCCGCAGTGCCCACTTGCTGGTCACATACGCTCCGATGCCGGCGTAGCCGGTGAGACCGGCGATCGAGGAGATGTTCACGATCGCGCCTCCGCCGGCCCGGCGAAGAGACGGCGCCGCCGTTCGCATGCCCAGCCAGGCGCCCTGGACGTTGACGTCGATGACCCTCCGGAACGATTCGAGGCTCTGCTCCTCGACGGTCCCCCACTCGAGGATCCCGGCGTTGTTGACCAGCACCGAGACCGGGCCGAGGTCCCGCTCCGTCTCCGCGACGACCGTCTGCCAGCCGACCTCGGTGCTGACGTCCAGGTGTGCGTAGCGGGCCGGGCCACCGAGTTCCGCCGCCAGCTTCTCCCCCTCGGCGTCGAGGACATCCGCGACCACCACGGTCGCGCCCTCGGCCGCGAACATCCGCGCCACGGCGGCGCCGATCCCTCTGGCTCCGCCGGTGACGATCGCCACCCGCTCGTTCAGACGTCCCATCATGACCTCCTGAACCTGCCCCGACGAGAATGCGCACGTACGGCATCGGCAGCGACCGGCTCAGCGCGACGGCATGCCATGCCTGGGCGCAAGGGCCGCAGGCCGCAGGACGACAGATGGGCCACAGGATCGCGCAGATGATCTCGACGACGTGGCCCACCCGGGCCGGTGCCCCTCCAGACCAGTGTGAGTTCCTCACCTCCCGTGCGCATGCCGGGAACACGCGCCCATGTCACTCAATGTCCCTTTGCTACCGGTGGACCCGAGCGCGGCGGGCGTTCCGGTCTCAGTCGCGCCTGGAGTCGCATGACGACATGGCCGAGGCCGGACAGCACGCAGGCGATCGCCAGGTCGGTGAGCGCGAGCGGCTCCGTACCCAACAGGTCCCGCAGGGGCGGCAGATAGACACCGGCCGCCTGGAGGCTCAGTGCCACGCCCACGGCCACCAGCAGGAACGGGTTGGCCAGGGTGCCCGGGCGCGCCCGGGAGCCGAGTGCGACTCCGAGCTGGGTCGCCCCGAGCACCAGAAACATCATGGACTGCCAGGGACGTCCGGTCTCCCGGGCCCAGACCCCGACCACGAGCGTCACCGTCGTGACGAAGGCCCCCATGAACAGGATTCGCGGCCACAGACCGGCCCCCAGCACACTCTCTTCGGGGGGCCGGGGCGGGTGACGCATCGTGTCCGGGTCGACGGGCTCCGCACCGAGAGCGACACCGGGCAGGCCGTGCGTGAGCAGATTGATCCACAGGATCTGCGCGGGCAGCAGCGGCAACGGCATCCCCAGGAAGGGGCCGAGGAGCATCACCAGGACCTCCGCGCTGCCCCCGGCGAGCGCGTAGAGCAGGAACCGGCGCACGTTCGCGTAGACCCGGCGTCCCTCCTCGACGGCCGCCACAATCGTGGCCGGGTTGTCGTCGGCGAGCACCAGATCGGCCGCCTGGCGTGCGACCTCGGTGCCGCGTCGGCCCATGGCCACGCCGATGTCGGCCTGACGCAGGGCCGGGCCGTCGTTGACACCGTCCCCCGTCATCGCCACCACATGCCCGGCTCCCCGCCACGCCTGGACGATGTCCAGCTTCTGCTCGGGAGTGGTCCGGGCGTAGACGCGTACGCCTGTCAGATCGCCCGCTGTACCGGTCCGGATCCCGTCCCCCGTGGTGACCTCGTCGTCCCGGGTGGCGATGCCGAGGCGCCCGGCCACGGCCCGCGCGGTCAGCGGGTGGTCGCCGGTGATGAGTACAGGGACGATGCCGGCCCGTCTGCACGCGGTGATCGTCGGCTCGGACGCGCTGCGGGGCGGGTCCAGGATGCCGACGAGGCCGAGGAGCGACAAGCCGGATTCCCAGGTCGGGGGTGGCTGCGCCCGGCCGTCGTGGTCGGCCGAGGCGACGGCGAGCACACGGTATCCACGGCGTGCCAAGGCCTCCGCCTGTGCGGTCGCGCGGGCGACCGTCTCAGGGCGGTCGGCCAGAATCTGCGGGCGGAGCACGGATTCCGGCGCTCCTTTGCACGCGATGCGCACCCCTCCGTCCGGGCGGCGGTGCACGGTCGTCATGCGCTTGCGGCTGCTGTCGAAGGGAATCTCCTCCAGGCGCGGTAGTTCGCCGTCCAGCGCCGCCCGGTCCAGCCCGAGGCGGGCCCCGGCCACCAGCAGGGCGGCCTCCGTGGGATCGCCGAGCGCGCTCCACTCCGGGGAGTGGTGCGACGGGGGCTCCAGCGCCGCGTCGTTGCACAGCATCGCGACGCTCAGCAGCGCCGCCAGGTCGCGCGCACCGCCCGCGGTCACCGCCTCGCCGTCTCGGACGACCCGGCCCTCGGGCTCGTAGCCGGTCCCCATCACCGATGCCTCGCCGAGGGACGTCCACAGGTGCTCGGCCGCCATCCGGCCCTCGGTCAGCGTGCCGGTCTTGTCGGTGGCGATCACAGTCACCGAGCCCAGAGTCTCCACCGCGGGCAGCCTGCGGACGATGGCGTGCCGGTCCGCCATCCGCCGTGCTCCCAGCGCCAGAGCGAGCGTCACCACGGCGGGAAGGGACTCCGGAACGGCGGCGACGGCGAGGCTGATCGCCGCCACGATCATCAGCTCCACGGGCTGGCCGCGCACCAGCCCGAGGGCGAGCACCACCGCGCACAGCGCCACCGTGACTGCCGCCAGAGTCCGGCCGAACTTCACCAGCCGGTGCTGCAGCGGGGTGAGGCCGGGCGCACCGCCCATCAGGGAAGCGATCCGGCCGAGCGCGCTGTCGGCCCCGGTCGCGGTCACCACAACCCGTCCGTGACCGCGGACGATGACCGTGCCGGCCGACACCGCCCCGCGCACTTCGTCACTGTCGGAGACCTTCTCCACCGGAACGGACTCGCCCGTCAGTGACGACTCGTCCGCCAGCAGCAACGCCGCGGCGAGCACGTCCCCGTCCGCGGGGACGATGTCCCCCTCGGCCACCAGGACCACATCGCCCGGCACCACCTCGGCTGCCGTGACGGAGCGCTCCTCACCGTCCCGCACCACCCTGGCTGCGGGGGCGCTCATGGCGGACAGCGCCATCACCGCCTGTTCCGCCCGCACCTCCTGTACGACGCCGACCACGGTGTTCACGATGATCACGAACAGGATCACCGAGGCGTCGGAGAGATCGCCCGTCCCGATGGTCAGGGCGGCCGCCACGAGCAGAACCAGGATCAGCGGATCGCGCAGCTGCTGCAGCACCCGCCGCCACACCGGAGTCCGCGGTTCCGCGGGGATCTCGTTGGGCCCGTGGAGAGCCAGCCGCCGCGCGGCCTCACCCGACGACAGCCCCGTGGCGGGAGTCGTGGCCGGGAGCCGGTCGACCTTCGCTGCGGGCCTCCGGCTCTCTTCCCGCCGGTTCATGTCCGTGGCAGAGCCGCGTCCGGACCATTCCGCGCATGGGCTGCCATCCACCGCTCCCGTCGTGTACCCGGCCACCGAGCCGAGGGACGTACCCCCGCCTTCTCAGAGTGCATCCTTACTCAAAGCTGCGCGCGGCTGCGGCCGTGATCGTCGGCGTACGCGGCGAACACTTCCGTCGGCGTACCGCCCGTATGGAGGAAGCGCTGGTCAAGGATGGCCGCGAAGTCCTTCAGGGCACCGGCGAGCAGCTCACCGGCCAGTCGCACCTCCGGCCGCCGCGCGGCCTGCCCGCGTCGGGCAAGGGCATCGGCGTAACCGACCACGGCCGCCAGCGACGAGTGGTCCTCCCCGTCATGGAAGTAATACGCCTCGGCGTACTGGGTGAAGTCGATTCGGACGCGTACGACCTCGGTGGCCAGGCTGTCCAGCAGGAGCGCCCCCGCCGTGCAGTCGATCTGCTGCGTCGTCGGGACCGAGTCACGCAGCAGCGCCAGCCGGATGGCCAGGACCCTTCTACGGGTGAGCGCCGGGTAGATCTCCAGCACCCAGGAGACCGTGGCCGTCAGGAGGGCGAAGCCGACGAGGGCTTCCAGCGGTGAGACCAGGCGAAGCCAGCTCTCGGCGGGCGCGATGTCCCCCAGTCCCAGGGTGGCGACCGTGACGAGCGACAGGTACACGGAGTCGAGCAGCGCCGGCTCCCGCGCCGCCTCGGAACCGGGCGAGAAGGTGAACGCCCCGGGCATGTGAGGCCAGTAGACGATGGCCCAGCCGAGGATGACGGTGACGGCCCACATGCTCACCACCGTCACCATGGCGAGCGGTCCCACGAGCCCGACGACACGCCTGTGCGCACGAAAACGCCGGGCCAGTCGCCACAGCACCGTCATGACGAGGCGGCTCAGGCCACCGTGGCGGGTGGGGTGCCAGAGGGTGTGGAACAGGTCCCGCAGGGTGATCATGACGAGCCCGGCACCGACCAGCGAGACCAGCCACTTCATTCACGTCTCCCACGGCCCTTGTCGCCTCAAGCGGAACCCGCTTTCTCGGAGCCTACGGCGTGTGTGGTGGATCATGCGGCAGCCGCGGGGCCCGGCACGCCCGTGTGCGCTGCTCAAGTCGTCGGCAGCTCGAGCGTGCAGGTCTCCCCGGGCGCGACCGTCACCGCCCGGTCGGCCAGCACCACGCGGATCGGCGATTCCTCCGAGTCGGGCACTGCGATCTCCAGCTGTCCTCTTCGGCGCCGGACGCCGACACCCCAGTGACCGCGGTAGCGCAGCGAGAATCCGTACTCGGACAGTGCCGGGAGGGGGACGGGGTCCAGCCACAGGGCGTCCTCGCGCGTCTCCAGTCCGGTCAGACCCCGCTGGACCAGGTCGAGGGTGCCGGCCATGGCCCCGAGATGGATGCCCTCGCCGGTCGTGCCGCCCTGGATGTCGGCGATGTCCGCCTCCAATGCCTCCTGGACGTACTCCCATGCCCCGGCCCGTCGCGCGCGGGCGAGGACCAGGCCGTGGACGAGCCCGCTGAGCGTGGACCCGTGGCTGGTGCGCTGGAGGTAGTAGTCGACAGTCCTGCGCCAGACCTCGTCGTCCAGGTCGTACCCGAGGCGCCGGAACAGACCCCGCAGTTCGGCGGGCGAGAAGAGATAGCCGAGCATGAGGACGTCGGCCTGCTTGGACGCCTTGTAGCGGGTGACCGTGTCGCCCTCGGCCTCCAGGATCCGGTCCAGGCGCCGGATGCTGTCGTAGCGCGCTCGATAGGCGTCCCAGTCCAGCTCGGCAAGGGCGTCGTAGCCCTCGAACTGGCTGATGACGCCCTGGTGGAACGGCACCCGCAACCGCCGGGAGACCTCCTCCCACCTGGGGAGTTCGTCGCCGCCCAGCCGGACGCGTTCGAACAGTTCCTCCCGGCGCCAGGCGGGAAGGCGCCGCAGGAGGTCCAGGGCACGGGTGAGGACCCAGGCGGCGGTGACATTGGTGTACGTGTTGTCGTCCAGGCCTGGCCTGGCGGCACCCGGGTAGCCGTCGTGGTACTCGTCGGGGCCGACGACGCCGTGGATGCGGTAGCGGCCCGTGCCGGGGTCGAAGCGCGCGAGGTCGGCCCAGAAGCGGGCGATCTGAAGCAGCATCTCCGCGCCCTTGGTGTGCAGGTACTCCGTGTCGCCGGTGGCCTCGCAGTACTGCCACACGTTGTAGGCGACTGCCGAGCCCACGTGGTGCTGCAGCCGGGAGTGGTCGGGCAGCCAGCGCCCCGAGTGCGGGTTGAGATGCCACACCTGAGTCTCCTCGCGGCCGTCGCTGCCGCTCTGCCACGGGTACATCGCCCCGGCCCGGCCGGTGGCGGCGGCCGCCCGGCACGCGCGCGGGAGGCGTCGGTAGCGGTAGTTCAGCAGGGCCCGGGAGACCTCGGGGAAGTGCAGGTTGAGATACGGCAGCACGAACAGTTCGTCCCAGAACACATGGCCCCGGTACGCCTCACCGTGCAGGCCCCGGGCCGGCACTCCCACGTCCAGGTCCGCCGTGTGCGGCGAGAGCGTCTGCAGGACGTGGAAGAGATGGAGGCGCAGGACGCGGCCGGCCCGGCCGGGCACCTCGATGTCCGCGCGCCGCCACAACCGCTCCCACGCGGCGACGTGGGAGTCCAGCAGCTCCGGGATGCCCCCCGCCGTGGACACCCGGTCGAGTGCTGCCTCCAGCGGGTCGCTGATCGCCGTGTCGCGGGAGGTGAACAGCGCCACGGTCTTCTCCACGTCGACGGGCCGGCCCGGAGCGATCGGGACCACCAGGCGGTGCACGGCACGGCGCCGGGCGGGACGCAGCTCCGAAGAGGCCGCGGACCGGTCGGCGACGACCGTCCGGGCGGCCATGGCGACACCTATGCCCGAGGTGCTGGCACGGCAGCCGAGCCAGACCGTGTCGGGCTCCTGTGCCCCCGTCCGCACATGGGTCAGGTGGCTCCCGTTGAGTGCGCGGTAACGATGCACATTGCCGTTGATCACGTCACCGTCGAGGCAGGACTGGATCTCGATCTCCCCCGACCAGTCCTCGGGTGTGAAGACCGTCCGCAGGGCCGCCAGGTGAGGGTCCCCCATGTGCACCAGGCGGGTCTGCCGGACGCCGAGCACGCCCACATCGCCGTCCCGGAAACGAAGCGTGCGAGTGAGCGTGGCCCGGCGCAGGTCCAGGACGTGCCGGTAGTCCAGCAGCGCGCTCGTGTCAGGAGAGAACCACGGGCACCACGCTCCCCCGGTGCGGCGCACACGGAACCGCAGAAGCAGCCAGTTCGGAAGGTTGACCAGGTCCTCGTTCACCACGTGCCGTCCCGCCACGGTCGACTCCAGGCGGTTGTAGCACCCGGCGGCGTAGGTCCCCGGGTAGTGCACCAGGCCCGCCCGGCACTCCGGCGCCGCGCCACGCGTGGCGAAGCAGCCGTTGCCCAGCGTGCAGAGTGATTCGCGCAGCCGCTCGGCCGTGGGGTCGTAGCCTTCGTACTCCCATGTCCAGTCCGACATCCGCGCCCTCCCCTTCTCGCTCGACGAGATGTGCCGGAGCGTGAGACGCGCGCCGGATCAGGCCCGCTGCGGGACGACGGCCACCGGGCATTCGGCGTGATGCAGCAGGGTGTGGGCGACCCTGCCGAGCTGAAGACCGAAGTGACCGTGCCGCCTCAACGCGCCCACGACCACCAGATCGGCCTCGGTCGAGGCATCCAGGAGGACCTTGTGTGCGGGGCCTTCGACCGCTCGGCGATGCACATCGACCTGGGGATGGTCCCGTACGGCGTCGCGCAGTGCGTCGGTGAGGAGCGCTGAGGCCCGTTCCTCGTGGGCACCGGCGGCGTCGTCCGCGACCAGGGGATGGTCCACGTGCTCACGGGCGGGGCGGCGCCAGGCCCGTACCGCGTGCAGGGCGCCGCCGCGCGCCTCGGCCTCGCGGAAGGCGAACCGCACAGCGGCCGAGCCCTCCGCCGAATCGCCGACGCCGACCATGACCTTGCCGAAGGTTCCCTGCTGGTTCCGCTCCCCGCCGCGGACCACGAGGACCGGGCACACCGCACGGGCGGCCACCGCGAGGCTGACCGACCCCAGCAGCAGCCCGGCGACCTCGCCGCGACCGCGGGAGCCCACGACCAGGGCGAAGGATTCATGAGCCGCGTGCAGGAGCGCGGACACGGCGTCGTCGGGCAGCACGTCGCTCGACACCTTCACCTGCGGGTTGCGCAGTTGGGCGCGTTCCGCGCAGGACGCCGCGATGTGCTCGGCCAGAATCTCCTCGGCCGGACGGTCGGTGCTGAAGGAGGGGAGGCCTCCCTCGTACCGCTCCCACAAAGAGGCGTGGACGAGCCGCAGAGGCAGCCCGAGACGTGCCGCCTCGTCCACCGCCCAGTCCACGGCCTGCAGGCTGGACTCCGATCCGTCGACACCGACGAGCAGCGGGAGTTCCATGGTCACCATCACCTTCCTGCCGCAGGCACTACCGGGAAGTCCCTGTCAATACCGTCGCACCGCCCCGGGCCCGTCGCGACACGTGGAGTGACTCTTGGCAGGGGCACCCGCACCCAGGTTGCACGGCGCCGATTTGCGACGATCGTGGAGTCAGGTGGCAGAAGAAACGGAGTGCCGCCCTGCCATCTCAGTCACGGCTGTCTCTTCGGCCGGATACGAGCCCGCTCCGCTTCGAGGTCATGGTGAAGGGAGGCGATCGTGGTTGCGAGGACCGGCGCTTTCGGCGCCCTGACCAAGAAGCATCAGGAGCAGCTCATGTCGCTCGCTCGTGAAGTGTCGTTCGCGATCGACGAGCGGATCTTCAACGAGGGCGCGAAAGCCGACCGCTTCTGGATCATCCACACGGGCACCGTCGCTCTCGATGTCCATGTTCCCGGCCGCCGGGCGGCTGTCATCGAGACCCTCGGAGCCGGGGAACTGCTGGGCTGGTCCTGGCTGGTCGCTCCCCATCACTGGCACCTGGGCGCCCAGGCCACCAGCCCGGTGCGCGCCTACGAGTTCGACGCGGCCGCGGTCGGTGAGCTGTGCGGGAAGGACCCGGAACTGAAGCAGGAACTGTTGGCCTATGTCGCCGCAGTGATCGCGGGGCGGCTCAGGTCCGCGCGGGTTCGGCTGCTCGACCTGTACGCGCCCTACGGCGCGGGCGAGGTGCCCTGACGAGGCGAGACGAGGTGGTTCGCGGTGTCCGAGACCCCGCACATCGTGAGCGATGTGATGACCCAGACGGTCGTGGCCGTGGGACGCGACGCGCCGTTCAAGGAGATCGTCCGGACCATGGAGCAGTGGAAGGTAAGTGCCATGCCGGTCCTGGAAGGCGAAGGGCGCGTCATCGGCGTCGTGTCCGAGGCCGACCTGCTGCCCAAGGAGGAGTTCCGCGACAGCGACCCGAACCTCTTCGAGCAGCGCCGGCGCCTGTCCGACGTCGCCAAGGCCGGGGGCGTCACGGCGGAGGAGCTCATGAGCACCCCCGCTGTCACGGTCCATCCGGACGCCACCTTGGCCCAGGCCGCGAGGATCATGGCCGTCCGGCACGTCAAGCGGCTGCCCGTGGTCGACCGGGTGGGCATGCTCCAGGGCATCGTCAGCCGTGCCGATCTGCTGAAGGTCTTCCTGCGGTCGGACGAGGACATCGAGGAGGAGGTCCGCCGCACCGTGGTGTCCTACCTCTTCCCGGCCTTCAGCCACGCCATCCACGTGAACGTGCACGAGGGGGTCGTCACCCTCCGCGGACACATCCACGACACCTCGCTCATCTCGGTCGCCGTGCGCCTCGTGCGCGCCGTGGAGGGCGTCGTGGACGTCGAGCCGCAGCTCACCGGCCAGTCAGCCGGTCCGGACAGGCCGGAGAACGGTCTGTGACCCGTGTGCCGGTCGGCGCCCGGCACCGACGGTCTGCGGTCCGCAGGGCAGGTCAAGGCCGGATGTCGAGTACCTCCGCCACTGGTCGGCGCGGCGTACGGGGGCCTTTGGGGCCGTACCCGAGGCGCAGCAGCATCTGCGTGTAACCCGTCCCGGTGACCGGATCACGCAGCGGCCAGCGCAGGTCCGTCCATTCGAGGGGCTGGGTGGCGAAGGAGCTGGACAGGCCCTCCAAAGTGGCCAGCAGCAGGACGCGTTCCATGGCCTGGCCTGCGCGCAGCCAGTCCTCCGGACGGTCGTGGCTCGTGCTGACGAGGGCCACCTGGGGGCTCTGCTCGAAGTCAGCGGCGTCCCGTCCCGCCACCTGCCGCGGGCCCGCGAAGTCCCGCATGGGAGCCTTGCCCCCGCGTTTGCGCGGCCCGAAGGCGTACTCCGGGACTCCGTCGTCGGTCATGCTCACCGACGGAGCCCCGGTACGGGTCCATTCGGCCAGATCCTGGTCGCTGCCGCGGTCGGTGAGGTTGCGTGCCTCGGCTTCCCGGACCACCTCCAGCACCTCCTGCAGATGCCATGAGGTGGGGAACGTCAGCACGGCCCCCTCACGCCGGGCGGCCTCGCCGAGTTCCTTCCGCACGGCACGGGGTATCTCCGTGTCGTCGAACGGGAAGCGGCTGCTGTGCCGTTCGTGGATCGCCGGATACAGCGCGCCGAGGTCGTTCTCCCCGGCTCCGGGTGCGGCCAGCCGCACACTCGCCAGGAGTGCCGGATCGGACGGGTCGTGCAGCAGCCGGGTCTCCGGATGCCAGCCCTCGTGAGCCACGGCGACACGCAGGTTCAGCAGGGCCGCGCCGCAGCCGATGTGAAGGCCGCGGGTACGGGGGTCGGAGCGGGGCATGGCCCGCTCGAAGTCGGCGCGCATCTCGAACGTGCGGCTGCGCCGGAGGTAGCGGAAGCGCCAAGGCTGTGCGTTGTGCATCGACGGGGCGGCGGCAGCGTCGTGGACCAGGTCCGTCAGGCGCTCGTCGGACGGTTCTTGTCCGCTCACCGGAGTCTCCTCTCGCGAGTAGGCGGCAGGCCCGGAGGGGACCGGTCCTGCGGTGGCTCACTCGTCGCCAGGGGTGATGCGCCTGCCCGTGAGGCTCGCGGGCCGGATCGACACCCACATCTCGCGTTCACCGCCTGCCCAGGGCGTGGTGTGGGCTCGTCGGGTGAGCCCGCGCACGGCGTCGGGATCGGTGACGACGCGCGCCGGGCCGACTGCCAGCACACTCCAGCCCTGGCTCATGGCCTCGTCCACGTGGTCCACCTCGAAGGCGACCTCCTTCCCCACGGCGGCCGCCGGCATCGACCCGGGGGCGGTCCGGAAGGCGATGGCGTCGTCGACGACCTCGTAGTTGACCGGGACCACCGCCGGGCGACCGTCGGATGCCGGGAGCGCGATGCGCCCCACACCGTGCGTGGAGAGCAGCGTGCGGCACTCCTGCGGGCTGAGATCCCTCAGCCGCGGGTGCAGGAGCGCCTGGCCTTGGCCGGGAGGCAGATCGACGCCGCCGCCGCGCAGGGCAGCGACGGTGGTGCCCAGCGCGTCGGCCAGCCTGACGAGAGTCCCCGGGCTCGGGTCGGCGGGTTGCTGCTCCAGATACGCCAGGTAGTCGGGCGACATGCAGGCGCGGCGGGCCGTTTCGCCAAGGCTGAGCCCACTCCTGTGGCGTTCCGCGGCCACGCGCCGGCCGATGTCGCCGGGGTTGGGAGTCCCGGTCGGCGGGGCTGCCGCGCGGACGGATCCCGGCTCGACCGTGTCCGGCTGGGAAGCCCCCTGGGGAGCCCCGGGCGGCTGTCGGTGCTCAACGTGGCGGAGGTGCGCGTCGGGGCCGGGGAACACGAGCGTCACTTCGTCCGTGTCCGACCAGCGCACGTCGTAGGGAGGTGTTCCGTCCTCGTGGTGGAGTCCGACGATCTCGCCGTCGCGCCTGGTGGCGCCGGTCGCCGGGCTTTCGATGACGAGTTGGTCACCGAGGTGAGCTCGCATGGTCGCCGCCCTCTCCTCAGAATGGTGTTGTAACCAACGTGCCACGCGCGACAGGCCACCGCATGGGCCGACCGGTCCCTATCCGCGGGGTGGGCCGAGACGACTGACTGTCACGTACCGGATGGGAGCCGACATGCGCCACCGAACGGTCGCGGAACTCATGAGCCGGGACGTCGTCCGAGCGCGGCGTGACACGCCGTTCAAGGAGATCGCCAGACTGCTGGCGGAGAACGACGTCACCGCCGTACCCGTCGTGGACGATCTGGACCGTCCCGCGGGTGTGGTGTCGGAAGCCGATCTGCTGCGCAAGAGCGCCGACCAGGCCGACCCGTCCGGTCGCAGCCCGGTTCCACACCTCGAGGCATGGGAGCGGGCCAAGGCGGAGGGGTCCCGCGCCGAGGAGCTGATGTCCGCTCCTGCGGTGTGCGCACGTCCTGAGTGGAGCGTGGTCGAGGCCGCCCGGCTGATGGAGGTCCATCACGTCAAGCGGCTGCCCGTGGTGGACGAGACGGACCGGCTGCTGGGCATCGTCAGCCGTGGTGACCTGCTGCGGATCTTCCTGCGCCGGGACGACGCCATCCGTGACGAGATCACCGAGGACGTGCTGTGGCGCACGATGGGCCTCGCTCCCTCGGAGGTGACGGCCGAGGTGCGCGACGGACGGGTCGAGCTCGGTGGCTCCGTCGAGTTCAGGAGCCTGATTCCCGTCATCGAGCGGCTGTGCGGCAGCGTCGACGGCGTGGTCTCGGTCACCGGGCACATCGACTACCGGAACGACGACGCCCGCCTTTCGTCCCCCGGCGGCTGAGCCGTACGGAAACGGTGGCCGGGCGGAGGGCCGACGCCACGACCGCCGGCCCTCCGGAGGCAAACGGGCACCCGCCCGACCCCGGACGCGTTCCCGGTGAGCGGCCCCACAGCCGACTCAGCCGCTGATCTCGATGCGGTGTGCCTTTCCCTGCTCGGTCTTCGGGACGCGCACCGTGAGGATCCCGTGGGTCAGATCCGCGCTGATGTGCTCGGTGTCGGAGTTCGGGGGCAGCGTCGTGCGGTAGTCGAACTGCCCGATGCGGCGGGTGTGCCTGCGTACCACCCCTGCGTGTTCCTTCTCCTTGATCTCTCCGTGGATGTCGAGTTCGCCCTCGTCCACCTCCACGGTGATCTGGTCCTTCTCCACTCCGGGAAGCTCGAGTTCCACCAGGTAGGCGTCCTCGGTGTCCTCGATGTCGGCCAGCGGCGCCCAGGGCTCGGCCGCGCCGAACGGGGAGGTGCCACCACCAGGGAAGGCGGCGTGCATGAGCTGGTCGACCCTGCTACGGAGGTCCTCCAGCTCACGCAAGGCTGCCGGAAGCCCGCCCCTGCCGTGTCGTGCGGGATGCGTCATGAGTGATCCTCCTTGACGTGCCTGCCGCCGTGGGTCACAAGCGCCACCCGGCGGCCTGACGGGTGCTCGGCCGGGACGCCCCGACGCCTTCGATGTCACGCTCGGCGATGTCCAGCAGTCGCTGGGCGAGTGCTCGCATGGCCCGGCCCGCCGCCAGTTCGTCGCCGATCTCCGGCACGTTCGTGTCCGCCGGATGACGGTGCGCGGTTCCCTGGCCGGTGAGCTCCGTGGTGCCGGTGTCCAGCACCACATGTGCCTTCGTCGCTCCCTCGTCGTCCTCGAAGAGGTGGAGACGAACCTTCCATTCCACCGTATGTGGCATCACTTTCCTCCTCACTGCGATCCGGATCGGCCCGTCATGGACGCACGGGCCGTGCGTAGGGAGCCGACGTCTGTTCGTCGATGTGGCGCCGGACGCGGCGGGCGAGTGCGCCCAAGTGCTCGGAGGCCGTCGCGCGGGGCGCGACCGGGTCCCGTATCCGGCGGGCGTCTGCTGGCAGACCGGCCAGGTCGGCGGCGAGTTTCTCCCGGCACACGCCGAGCGTGGACCTGCCGCCGGTGCGCTGCCCACCGTGCATCACCGTCTCCAGCAGTGGGCTGCCGTCGCCCTGCGACGGCTCGTCGGCGAGACGGATCACGTCGGCGTACGCCGCGCGGCGGAACACCTGCTTGGGGCCGGGTGCGGTCACTTTCGCCGACGACAGCTTCATCACCGGGCGCCCGTCGTACTCCACCATCTTGTACGCGGAGTCCAGGTACGGGGCGTCGGCCGAGACCCCGACCCGGGTCCCGACGGCGTAGGTGTCGATCGGCGCTCCGGAGCGGACCAGATCGTCCACGGCGTACTCGTCGAGACCCCCGCTGGCGATGATCCGCACCTCCGGCAGGCCCGCCTCGTCGAGAATGGAGCGTGCCCGGGCCGCCAGGGCTCCGAGGTCGCCGCTGTCCAGCCGGACGGCCGAGCCGGGACCGCGGTCCAGGTCCCGAAGGACGCGCGCCGCGACGCGGACGCCCTCCTCGGTGTCGTAGGTGTCCACCAGCAACGTCACGGGGCCGGGGTGGCAGCGTGCGAACGCGCGGAACGCTTCTTCCTCCGTGGCGAACGCCTCCACGTAGGAGTGGGCCATCGTGCCGACGGCGGGGATGCCGAGAGCCGTGGCCGCAGCCACGTTGCTGGTGCCCGCGAAGCCGGCCATCGCACCGAGCCGGGCGGCCTGGAACCCGGCCTGCGGACCGTGGGCGCGCCGCAGGGAGAAGTCCACGACCGGATGCCCGGCCGCCGCGAGCACACAACGCGCTGCCTTCGAGGCGATCGCCGTCTGGTGGCTGAGCTGGTTGAGCACGTACGTTTCGACCAACTGCGCCTGTGGAAGCGGTGCGGTCACCTCCAGCAGCGGCTCCCCCGCGAGCACGATCCGGCCCTCCGGTACGGCCCGCACGTCACCCGTGAACTCCAGGCCGAGCAGGGGCTGAAGATCCCGCGGCGGCCGGTGCAGCGCGGAAGCGAAGGCGTCGACGTCCTCGGGGCCCACTCGGAGGCCCGACAGGTAGTCCAGGGCCGACTCCAGTCCTGCGGCGACCAGGAAGCCCCGCTCAGGAGGGAGGTCGCGGACGAAGAGGCTGAAGGTGGCCGGGCCCGTCATCCCCTCCTCGAGGTAGGACATGGCCATCGTCACCTCGTACAGATCGGTGGTCGTCGCCACGGACATCGGCGTCGCCTCCTCGCGCACGTCCGGTCTCTGCCCGTCACCTGCGGAAGCGCCCGGACCACAGGGGCTCCACGAGGTCCCATTCGGCGTCCCACTGGGCGTACCTTCTCCGGTCCAGCACGCGGCGCGTGCCTCCACGCAACGCGAAGAACCCGCCGACCGCTCCGACCGCCGCCATGCCGCCCACGAACCAGCCGTTGGTCGTCGCGGTGAGCGTGGTCATCGGCGGGCTGGTGATGGTTCCCTCCCGGTCCAGCCACACCGGCACGGTGGCCCCCTCGGGCGTTCCCGACTTCACGAGGGTCGTTCCCGTCCGGACCTTGCCGTTGTCGTCGGTCCAGCGGACCTGCGCCTGTTGCTTCCCGTCCGCGGTGGCGCCTTCGACGCTCGACGTCAGCCGGGCGGTGGCCTCCTGTCGTTCGGCCGACTGGACCCGCACGGTGCGCATCGACGACTCGTACGCTGTCAGCCCCGCGCTGAGCGCTGCCACCGGCAGTCCGAAGACCAGGACGAGCATCAGGAAGCGGCGGATCCAGGTCTCGAACCTGTCGGACGGCCGGAGCAGGGGGTTCGTCCCCTTGGCCGAGAGTTCCCTGCGCGCCGGGGATGGACCGGACGCGTACGGCGAACCTTGTGCACTCATGAGTCGCCCTCCAGCAGGTCGCTGGTCCCGTTTCCCCACTGCTTCGTTTCCACCATCGGACAAATGCGGACTTTCGGTCACAGGGCCGAAGGTCCCTGGCGGGCCGCCTTCCGGCCCTGGTCGGGCACCGACCCGCCGACCCGGTCCGTCCCTGCCGGCCGCGGTCATATCCGGGGAACGACCGCGATCGGGCACGGCGCGTGATGCAGTAGCGCGTGGTTGGTCAGGCCCAGTTGCAGGCCCAGGTGCCCTTGTCGTCTGCGGGCGCCTACGACCAGCAGATCCGCCTCCGACGCGGCTTCCAGCAGTGCTTGGCGTGCCGGTCCATTGATCACCCGTCGGCCCACCCGGGCGTCGGGGTACTGCTCCTGCGAAGTGCGCAGGGCGTCGTCGAGCACCTGCGCCGGCGAGCGGCGGTGGGCTTCCAGGGCGTACCACGAGGGGGCCTGAGGTGTGGTGAGGGCACCCAACGGGGCGCTCCAGGCATGTACCGCGACCAGCCGGCAGCGCCGCACCTGGGCCTCACGGAGGGCGAACTGCACGGCCGTGCCGCTGCCCTCGCCCTCCTCGACGCCGACGACCACGGTATTGAACCGGGAATTCCGGTGCTCCGCCGCGCCGCGGACCACGACGACCGGGCAGTCCGCGCGTGCCGCCACGGCGAGGCTGACGGATCCCAGAAGCATTCCGGCGAGGTCTCCGAGCCCTCTGGAGCCGAGCACCAGCGCGAAGGCGTTGCGTCCCTTGTCGACCAGGGCGGAGGCCGCGTCGTCGTGCAGCACCTCGCTCGACAGCCGCACCGTGGGCGCCCCCTTGACGGCACGTTCCGAGGCGTGAGCGATGACGTCGGACACCTCGTGGTCCCGCGGTGCCGCGTGCAGGAGGTGAAGTGGCACTCCGTGCCGGACCGCCTCGTCGGCGGCCCAGTCCACCGCCTCCAGGCTCGCCTCGGACCCGTCGACGCCGGCCACCAAGGGAATCGTCATCGCCCCTGCCTCCTCTCCGGCCGCCCGGCTTCCGGCCCCCTCCCCGGCGGGTGGTGCACATGCGCCGTGCAAGGGATTGGGGTACTCCTCGAATGAGGAACCCGCCACGCTCGGCATGTCGGCAACACCCGGACCAGTCCGGCGATCGGACTCGTCAGCCGTCATTTCCAGCTTGCTATGAGACGGAGGCCGGTGCCATGCAACCAGTCCTCACCGTGGGCCTCGACGGTTCACCCGAGAGCCTTGCGGCCGCCCGCTGGGCAGCCGACGAGGCCGCGAAGCGCAAGCTCACCCTGCGCCTGCTGCACGCGTGGCCGATGCTGGCGCCGGAACCGGCCCGCGTCCCCGCGGAAGTCGATCAGAACTACTGGGCGAAGCGTCTCGTCCACACCGCGCAGGCGGAGCTTCAGACGCGTCATCCGGACCTGCCCATCAGCGCGAGCCTGGTCGCCGAAGACGCCGAGAACGCTCTGGTGCAAGCGGCCTCGGAGTCCGAGGCGCTCGTGCTCGGTTCACGAGGGCTGGAGTCTGTCGCGAGCTACTTCCTGGGCGACGTCAGCATGCCGGTCGTGGCACGGGCCCAGCGGCCGGTGGTGCTGGTCCGCGCCGACACCGGGGAGAAGGAGCCGGTCCCGGCACCCGTGAGTCGCGTGGTCGTGGCGCTGAAGTTGCGCGATTCCTCGGAAAGTCTGCTCGACTTCGCCTTCCATACGGCTGCGGCCAGGGGCGTGCCTCTTCTGGCCGTCCACGGCCGAAGCGTGCCACTCCATGCACGCGTGCCCTGGGGTGTGGATCACGACGTCACCGAGGAGATGAGGCGGGACGCGCAGAAACACCTGAGCAAGGCGCTCCGCCCCTGGCGTGAGAAGTATCCGCAGGTGGACGTGGCCGACAGCATCTTTCTCGCAAGCCCGGCCAAGGCCGTCGTACAGGCCGCCGAAGCCGCCGTCCTGCTGGTCGTCGGCCGACGCCAACACCGTCCGGGTCTGGCGCCGCACCTGGGTCCCGTCACCCAGGCCGCCATCCACCATGGGCGCTGCCCCGTCGCCGTCGTCCCTCATGACTGAACCTGGCAGCGGTGAGAGATCGGTTCGGTCGGTGACGCCGGATGACGCGTCGGTGCCCCGATCCGGTGCCCGGCACCAAGGCGAGCCGCTGCCGCGCGCGGAGGTGTGTGAGACGCACACCTCCGTCGTGTTCTTCGTCGGCGACCACGCATACAAGCTCAAGAAGCCAGTGGATCTGAAATTTCTCGACTACACCGCGCTGGCGTCCCGGCGAGCCGCGTGCGAACGGGAAGTCACTCTCAACCGCCGCTTCGCTCCCGACGTCTATCTGGGTCTGGGCGAGATCCGCAGCCCCGACGCGGCAGCGCCCGAGCCGCTCGTGGTGATGCGCCGCATGCCCGCGGATCGCCGCCTCTCCCGACTGGTGCGGGACGGGGCCGCCGTCGACGACATCCTGCGGGCCCTCGCCCGCCAGGTTGCGACGTGGCACGCCGAGGCCCCCCGCGGCCGGGACGTGGACGAACAGGGCACGCGGGATGCGCTGTCGTCCCGCTGGGAGGCCAGTTTCGAGCAGGTCCGCGCGCTGGCTGCCGACGGCTTCGTCCCGGACGGTGTTGCGGAGGTGGAGCTGCTCGTGCGCCGCTATCTCGCCGGGCGTGAGCGTTTGTTCGCGTCACGTGTCGAGCAGGGGCGGGTGGTCGACGGTCATGGTGATCTGCTCGCCGAGGACGTCTTCAGCCTCGACGACGGTCCTCGCGTCCTGGACTGCTTGGAGTTCGACGACCACTTGCGCTACGTCGACGGTCTCGACGACGCCGCCTTCCTCGCCATGGACCTGGAACAGCTCGGCGCCCCGGAGGCCGCCGCGTACTTCCTCGCCCAGTACAGCGAGTACTCCGGCGACCCCGCACCTCCTTCCCTGTGGCACCACTACGTCGCCTACCGCGCTTTCGTTCGCGCCAAGGTCTCCCTGATCCAGGCACGCCAGGGCGCACCGGACGCAGCGGCGGCGTCACGACGGCTGGTCTCGACGACGCTGCGCCATCTGCGGACCTCCGCCGTGGGTCTGACGCTGGTCGGCGGGCTGCCGGGCAGCGGGAAATCCACCCTCGCCGGAGCTCTGGCCGACCGGCTGGGGGTCACGCTGCTCAGCAGCGACCGAGTCCGCAAGGAGCTGGCGGGCATCCCCGCCGAGCAGCCCGCGGCCGCCGCATACGGCGAGGGCCTGTACAGCCCCGAGTGGACGGCCAGGACCTACGCCACCCTGCTCGACCGTGCGTCCGCCCTGCTGTCCGCCGGCGAGTCCGTCGTGCTGGACGCCACCTGGTCCGATGCGGGACAACGCCAAGCGGCACTGCACGTGGCCGAACGCACCAGCGCCGACCTGGTGGCCCTCCGCTGCCACGTGCCGGGCGACGTGACAGCCGCCCGCCTGACCACGCGCGCCTCCGGAATCTCCGACGCCGACCTCGACATCGCCGCTGCCATGGCGGCCGGGGAACCGTCATGGCCGGAGGCGGTCGCGGTCGACACCAGCGGCCCGTTGGAGTCCGCGGTCGCCCGGGCGCTGACAGCCGTACGCCCGTGGGGCTCAGGCCAGGCCCCGGTCTTCCGCCGCCCCTACATGGAGCCGGACTGAATGGGCGGGTGGACCCTCGTAGATCCGGGACCGGGTGCCGGGCGCTACCAGAATGTCGCGGCGGGATGTTGCGCCGCCGACCCGGCCGGGCTGACGGGCCGGTTCTCGCTGATCGGCGCAGCGGCAGCTCGATCCATGCGGTCATGCAACACCAGCCGACCACGAGACGACGGAGCCCGCCGTGCCGGCGGTCCGACGGGCCGATGATTGCAGTTGCCCGCACATCCCTCGGGAGTGACCGTGGAGTGGGGGAGCGAGGGAGTGAGTATCGTGCGAGCGCTCGTCTACCACGGCCCCGGACAGATCTCCTGGGACCCCGTCCCGGACCCCGCGATCGAGGAGCCGACCGACGCGATCGTGCGCGTCGACGCCGCCACCGTCTGTGGCAGTGACCTGCGCATCCTGCGGGGCGATCTCCCCGAGGTGAAGCCCGGGACGGTCCTCGGGCACGAGGCCGTCGGTGAGGTTCTGGAGGTCGGGCGCGACGTCCACCACGTGCGTCCCGGGGACCAGGTGATCGTGTCGGCCGTCTCGGCCTGCGGCCGCTGCCGGGAATGCCATGACACCAAGCTCGGGCAGTGCAGCGGGGGCGGCGGATGGATTCTCGGCAATCTGATCAACGGGACCCAGGCCGAGCTGGTGCGGATTCCCTTCGCCGACCACTCCACCCACCGGCGGCCGTGGAAGGTCCCACTCAAGGAAGCGGTCCTGCTCTCCGAACTCCTCCCCACGGCCTACGAGGTCGGGGTACGGAACGGCCACGTGAGCCCGGGCGACACCGTGGTCGTGGTCGGGGCGGGTCCTGTCGGTCTCGCCTCGGTGGTCATCGCGCGGCTGTACTCGCCCCGGCGGATCATCGTGGTGGACCCGTCCGCCGCGCGGCTCGCAGCCGCCACCGGTGTGGGGGCAGATGCCGCCGAAGTGCCCGGCAAGATGATCGCCGAGCTGTCCGAGGGACCGGGTGCCGACGTGGTCATCGAGGCATCGGGCGAACCGGACGGCTTCGTTCTGGCCACCCGCGCCGTCCGTACCGGAGGGCACATCGCCAACATCGGGGTGCACGGCAAGCCGGTGACGCTGCATCTCGAGTCCCTGTGGCGCAAGAACCTGACCATCAGCACCGGGCAGGTGGACACGTCCTCCACACGGTGGCTGCTGGAGCTGGTGAGGTACGGAGACCTGCCCATCTCCGGACTGGTCACCCACGCCCTCCCCCTCGACCGGATGGAGGATGCCTACGAGGCGTTCGCCGGCGGCATCACCACGGGCGCTCTCAAGGTCGTACTGCACCGCGAGTGACAGGGCGGACGCCAGGAGCCCGAACGGGCCGACCGGTCCCCAGGCCGGGGCCGTCCGGCCCTACAGCACGCCGGTGGTGGGTGGTGCCATGGAATTGAGCCGAGGGCCACAAGGAGACACGGAGAAGCGGACCAGAGCCGCGCACCGTGTGATTCGGGCCCGCAAGAAGCGGGCGGCCCCCGGCTCCATGACGTCGGCCCCAGGTCGGCACCCGCCCTTTCGGGCCGTGTCCTTCCGCCGACGTGCAGCGCGGGCCGGGCTCGGCGACTCTGGAAAGCGGGGGCAGTGCCGGGAGGAGCACCGATGCACTGGGAAACCATTCACAAGGACGCCCCACCGGTCGTCCCGCCCCGTCTCACCGACTACGACCGGGCCCGCTCGGCCTTCAGGTGGTCGAAGGCGCGCACCGACCTGGCCGGGCTTCCGGGGGGCGGTCTCAACATGGCCCATGAGGCGGTCGACCGGCACGCGGCATCCGCTCACGGGGGCAAGGCAGCGCTCCGCTGCGTCGCCCGGGACGACTCCGTCTCCACCGTCACCTACACGGAACTGGCCCACCGTACCGCCCGTTTCGCGAACGTCCTGCGCTCCCTCGGCGTCGGCCACGGGGACCGGGTGTTCACGCTGCTGGGCCGCTGCCCCGAGCTGTACACCACGGTGCTGGGCACGCTGAAGAACACCAGTGTGCTGTGCCCGCTCTTCTCCGCCTTCGGCCCCGACCCGGTCGAGCAGCGGCTGCGGTTGGGCGACGCACAGGTCCTGGTGACCACCGCGGCCCTCTACCGGCGCAAGGTCGCCGAGCGCCGCGCATCGGTTCCCGGACTGAAGCACATCCTGATCGTCGGGCCCGGCGCGGAGGACCTGCCCGGCACAGCATCATTCGACGACCTGATGTCCGCCGCCCCGGATACCTTCACCACCCCTCCGACGTCCCCCGAGGACATGGCGTTGCTGCACTTCACCAGCGGAACCACCGGCACCCCCAAAGGCGCGGTCCACGTCCACGAGGCGGTGATCGCCCACTACGCCACGGCCGCGTACGCGCTCGACCTGCACCCCGAAGACGTGTACTGGTGTACCGCCGACCCCGGCTGGGTCACCGGCATGTCGTACGGCATCATCGCCCCGCTCGTCCACGGCGTGACGGTCGTCGTCGACGAGGGCGACTACGACGCCCGGCGCTGGTACCGGATCCTCGGCGAGCAACGGGTCACCGTCTGGTACACCGCCCCTACGGCTCTGCGCATGCTCATGCGAGCAACCCCGCGACAGGGCCCGTACGACCTGCCCCGCTCCCACGACCTGTCGGCCCTGCGCTTCATCGCCTCCGTCGGCGAGCCCCTCAACCCGGAGGCCGTCGTGTGGGGCCGGGACGTGCTGGGACTGCCGGTGCACGACAACTGGTGGCAGACGGAGACCGGCTGCATCATGATCGCGAATTTCGCGGCCTGCGAGATCCGTCCCGGTTCGATGGGACAGCCACTGCCCGGCGTCGAGGCGACCGTGCTGAAGCAGGGCGAGGACGGCCGGGCGCTGGTCGCCGAAGGCAGGGTCACGGAGGTAGAGACCCCCGGCGCCGAAGGCGAGTTGGCGCTGAGGCCGGGCTGGCCGTCGATGTTCCGCGGCTATCTGCACGACAAGGAGCGTTACGACGCCTCGTTCGCGGACGGCTGGTACCTGACCGGGGATCTGGTGCGGCGGGACGCGGACGGCTGGTACTGGTTCGTGGGACGCGCCGACGACGTCATCAAGTCGGCGGGGCATCTGATCGGCCCGTTCGAGGTGGAGAGCGCGCTGATGGAGCACCCGTCGGTGGCCGAGGCCGGCGTGATCGGGCGGCCGGACCCGGTCGCCGGGAACGTCGTCAAGGCGTTCGTGTCGCTGCGGCCGGATGTCGAGCCGACCGCAGATCTGGAGCGGGAACTGCTGGCGTTCGGCCGCCGCAAGCTGGGTCCCGCCGTCGCTCCCAGGGAAATCGCGTTCGACCAGAACCTGCCCAAGACCCGCAGCGGGAAGGTGATGCGCCGTCTGCTGCGCGCCCGTGAACTGGGCCTGCCTACGGGCGACTTGTCAACCTTGGAGGGATCCACATGAGCGTGGCCCGCCCCGCCCGTACGCGCAAGGACCCGGCGCGCCCGAAGGCCGGTAAGAAGGCCGCGCCGACCAAGTCGGCCCAGCGGAACGCGAGCACCGGGCCTCCGGCCGGCCGAACGGGCCCAGAACACCGGACAGATCTGCTGGAGGCGATGCTGCGCATCCGGCGCTTCGAGGAGCGGTGCGTCGAGCTGTACAGCGCCGCGAAGATCCGCGGCTTCGTCCACCTCTACATCGGCGAGGAGGCCGTGGCCGTCGGCGTCAACGAGGCACTGACGCCCGAGGACGCGGTCGTCTCCACGTACCGCGAACACGGCCACGCCCTGGCCCGTGGAATCACGGCCGAGGCCGTCATGGCCGAGATGTACGGCAGGACGACGGGATGCAGCGGCGGCCGCGGCGGATCCATGCACCTGTTCGACGCGAGCCGCCGCTTCTACGGCGGCAACGCCATCGTCGCCGGCGGACTCCCCCTGGCCGCCGGCCTCGCGCTCGCCGACCGCATGCGCGGACGGGCCAATGTCACCTGCTGCTTCTTCGGCGACGGAGCCTTCGCCGAGGGCGAGTTCCACGAGACCGCGAACCTGGCGGCCCTGTGGAAGCTGCCCCTACTGCTCGTCTGCGAGAACAACCTCTACGCCATGGGCACGGCCCTGGAGCGGCACGAGGCACAGACCGACCTGGCCATGCGTGCCGCCTCCTACGGCATGGTCGCCTGGGCCGTGGACGGCATGGACGCCGAAGCCGTCGAGCAGGCCGCCCGACGGGCCGTCGAGGGTATCCGGGCCGGCACCGGACCGCACTTCCTGGAACTGCGCACGTACCGCTTCCGCGCCCACTCGATGTACGACCCGGACCGGTATCGCCACAAGGGGGAGGTCGAGCAGTGGAAGTCCCGGGACCCGGTGAGCCTGCTCATGGACCGCATGCGTGAGAAGGGTGAGCTGGGCGACAAGGAGCTCGCCCGCATCGAGCAGCGGATCGCCGACGAGATCGACCACGCCGTCGAAGCGGCCGAACAGGCACCCGAGGAGCCGGTCGGGCACCTGCTCCGCCATGTCACCAGTTCCTCTGCGGAGGCGGGGAGTTGACCATGGGCGCCGACACGACGCAGGACGTGAAGACAACCTACCGCGAGGCGATGCGCGAGGCGCTCCGGGAGGCGCTGAGCTCCGACGACCGCGTCTTCCTCATGGGCGAGGACGTCGGCCGGTACGGCGGATGCTTCGGCGTCAGCCTCGGCCTGCTGGAGGAGTTCGGCCCCGAGCGCGTCCGCGACACCCCGCTGTCGGAGTCCGCGTTCGTGGGCGCCGGCATCGGCGCCGCCCTGGCCGGGCTGCGGCCCATCGTCGAGATCATGACCGTCAACTTCAGTCTGCTCGCCCTCGATCAGATCCTCAACAACGCCGCCACCCTGCTGCACATGTCGGGCGGGCAGTTGCCCGTGCCGCTGGTCATCCGCATGACCACGGGCGCCGGACGGCAGCTCGGCGCCCAGCACTCCCACAGCCTGGAAGGCTGGTACGCGCACATCCCCGGCATCCGCGTCCTCACGCCGGCCACCCTGGAGGACGCACGCCACATGCTGGCCCCGGCGCTCGCCGACCCCGACCCCGTACTGATCTTCGAGCACGGCAGCCTCTACAACGTCTCCGGCGAACTCCTGCCGCCGCCGACCGAACCCGTGGACCTGCACCACGCCGCGATCCGCCGCCCCGGCACCGACATCTCCCTGATCACGTACGGCGGTTCACTGCCCAAGGCCCTCGCGGCGGCGGACCAGCTGGCGGCCGAGGGCATCAGCGCGGAGGTGATCGACCTGCGCACGCTCCGTCCCCTCGACGACGCGGCCATCACCGCTTCCGTCGCCCGTACTCACCGTGCCGTGGTCATCGACGAGGCATGGCGCACGGGAAGCCTCGCCGCCGAGGTGTCCGCACGTATCACCGAAGGGTCGTTCTACGACCTGGACGCTCCCGTCGAGCGGGTGTGCAGCGCGGAGGTTCCCATGCCGTACGCCCGGCAACTGGAGGAGGCCGCTCTGCCGCAGACCGCCGACATCGTCGCGGCCACGCACCGGGCGGTGGACTGATCATGTCCGAGTTCACCATGCCGTCCCTCGGCGCGGACATGGATGAGGGCACGCTCCTGGAATGGCTGGTAGGGCCCGGTGACACCGTGCACAAGGGCGATCCGGTCGCGGTCGTCGAAACCGCGAAGTCGACCATCGAGGTGGAGTGCTTCGAAACCGGGACCATGACGGAGCTGCTCGTCGAGCCCGGTACGACGGTGCCGGTGGGGACGCCCCTCGCGCTCATCGGGGTGAAGGGGGAGAAACCCGGGAAGCCGGAGGCACCCGAGAAACCGGCGAAGCCCCGGAAGTCCGGGACCCCGGGGAAAGCTCAGGAAGCCGAGGAGCCCAAGGAGCGACGACCGGCCCGTCACACACCGAAAAGGGGGCCGGCTTCCGGGCGCCCCTCCCCGCCACCCGAACCCGCCCCGGTCCCAGCGCCGTCCGCCGTTCACCCGAGCGGCCACATCGAGGCGGGTCCCCTGGTCCGGCACCTCGCGGAGCACAGCGGCGTCGACCTGGAGACACTGCACGGCTCCGGACCAGGAGGACGCGTCACACGGACCGATGTCGAGCGTGCGTCCGCCACCCGAGCCGGCACCAAGGCACCGCGGGTGCGGGCCACTCCCCTCGCCCGGCGCCTGGCCGCCGAACTGGGCGTGGATCTGGCCACGGTGACGGGGACGGGCAGGGAGTCGGCCGTCCGTGCGGCGGACGTACGTCTTACAGCCCCCGGCCCTTCGGCCCCGCCCCCGCCCGCAGGCGCCGCGCCCCACCGTCCTTCCGCTGTACGCCCCGCTGTGGCTCGCCCTTCTGTGGCACGCCCGTCTGAAAACCGGACGGTGGCCATGCGGCACGCGATCGCCGGCCTCATGGCCCGCGCCAACCAGGACATCCCCCACTACTACCTCTCCACCACTGTGGACATGGCCGCCGCGATGGATTGGCTGCTCGAGCACAACCGACGCAGCCCGGTCGGTGAACGGCTGCTCCCCGCTGCCCTGTTGCTCAAGGCAGCGGCCTTGGCGGCCACTGAGGTCCCGGAGTTCAACGGCTTCTGGACCGACGACCACTTCACGGCGGGCGAGGGCGTGCACCTCGGCGTGGCCGTGTCCCTGCGCGGCGGAGGGCTCGTCGCCCCCGCGCTGCACCACGCCGACGCCCTGGCGCTCCCGGAGCTGATGAGCGCTCTGAAGGACCTCGTCACCCGGGCCCGTACCGGCAGGCTGCGCGCTTCCGAGGTGTCCGACGCCACCATCACGGTCACCAACCTCGGCGATCAGGGCGTGGAGACCGTCTTCGGTGTGATCTACCCGCCGCAGGTGGCCCTGGTCGGCTTCGGGCGGGTGGTCGACCGGCCGTGCGCCGTCGACGGTCTGCTGGGTGTGCGCCCTGTGGTCACGGTGACCCTCTCGGCCGACCACCGGGCGACAGACGGTGCGGTGGGCGCCCGCTACCTCACGGCTGTCACTCGCCTCCTTCAGAACCCGGAGCAGCTATGAACATGAACCGGACGGATGCACTGGACATGGTCAGGGGATCGATCTCCACCGTCATCCCCGACGCCGACGTCACCGTTCTCGGGCCCGATGATGCGTTCCGCGACGTGCTGGAGATGGACTCGCTGGACTTCCTGAGTTTCGTGGAGGTCCTCAGCGAACGGTCCGGCGTCCGCATCGACGACGAGGACACGACCCGGCTCACCACACTCGCCGGCAGCGCCGACTTCCTCGTCGCCCGCACGCAGTAGCGGTCCACGCGCAGTGACACGCGTCCCGTGAGCGACTACGGCTCAGACCGCCTCTATGTCGTCGACGACATCCACCACGTCATCGATGTCCCTCACCGACGCAAGCAGTCCGGGGACAAGATCCTTGTCCAGTCTCCCCGCCATGGTCACCACGCCGTTCTCCACGGTCACCTCGACAGTGCGCGGATCCAGCAGATGCCGACCGACCAGGGACTCGACCTCGGTCCGGATCTCGGCGTCGTCACGGATCAGGGCCAGCAGCAGCTCGCGCCGGCCCACCACGCCGACCAGCCGACCGCGGTGATCGGTCACGGGGAGCCGCTTCAAACGCGCGTGGGCGGCGGTCCACGCGGCGTCCGCCACACGCTCCGCCGGATGGACCGTGACCGGCGGGAAGGTCATCAACGTGGCTGCCGTCTCGCCGTGGCTCTTCTCGTACAAGCGGTGCTGCCGCAGCCTGCCGACAGGCCCGTGCCGGTGTGGTTCCGCCATGACGGCAGCCTTCGCCAGCAGATCGGACTCCGAGACGACACCGATCACGTGGTCGTCCTCGTCGACCACCGGAACAGCGCTCACCTGCTCGCGGGCGAGTGTGTGAGCCACGTCCAGGAACGGCAGGTCGCCGTGGACGGAAGCCGCCGGCACCTGCATGACGTCCCGCACGCGGAGGGTCGCCGGTTCCCGGGCGGACGGCCCGGCTGCGGCAGCGACGGGCGTCCCAGGGCTCTCCTCGCCGGGCCCGGGCTCCTCGGTGCCTCTCGCCGTCGCGGCGGCGGCGACTGCCGCGAGGTAGCGGCGCAGCGCGTCCTGGCGCGGTTCCTCCCGAGGTGTCCAAGAGCGGCCCGGCGCGCTACCGCGGGCTTCCTTCTCCGTGGAGCGGTGCTCGAAGTCGCTCACGGCCGCCTCCCGTGGATGCCGTCCGCCTACGCGGTCAGTCTCGCATCGTTCGGCCGGCGCGGCCTCCGGGCCGAACCGCCACTCCAGTGGGACGGGCGGCCCGGCGCGGCGCGACACACCAGCGCCTGGCACGGAGACTGGAAGCGGGGCCTGGTCGCTCCGAAGGAGAGTTCGTGACGGGTTTCCGGGACTTTCTGACGCGGTTCCGGCCGGCGGCATCGCCCGGCCGGGCCGCGCCAGGTGGTGTCCCCTCGGACCGTTCCGCCGAGCTTCGTGCGGAACTCTCACCGTCCCTGGCCATGCTCGAGCAGGCTGAGGCGGAAGCCCGTGCCCTGCGAGGACGGGCCGACACGGCCGCCGCGTCACGCCTGCGGGAAGCGCAGCGGCAGGCCGAGCAGATCGTGGCCGAGGCGCGTCAGGAGGCCGACCGGGTACGGGCGGGCACTGCCGAGGAGGTACTGAGGGCCGCCGAGGCCGAGGCGGCGGCCCTGCTCGCCGAAGCAGCACGCGAGGCCGCCGCCGTACGCGACCGTGCCAGGAGCCGGATGCCCGGGCTCGCCGACGGAGTGGTGGCACTGGTCAGGGAGGACGTCGCGGCGGAGCAGCCGACTCCCCCGTCAGCCGGGGGACATCGGTCGCCCGGCCAGTGGACGCCCCGGGAGGGTGGTCCCTGATGAGCGCTGACTGGGTGGCCGGTGTGACCCGGGCACGCGCCCTGCGGACCAGGTGCCTCGGGGCCGAGGGCATCGGGGAGGTGGCCGCGTCCCCCACCCTCGATGACGCACTGCGCTACCTGGCGGCCACCCCCTATCGGCACGACGTCACCCCCGGCGCCACGTCGGCCGAAGGCCAGCGGGCGGTCTCGGCGACCCTGCTGTGGCATCTGCGGGTCCTCGCCGGCTGGCAACCAGCGAACGGTGCTGACGCCATCCGGGCACTCGCAGCGGGATTCGAGATCTCCAACACCGAACACCATCTGAGGGCTCTGGCGGCCGACCCTCGAGCGTTGAGCCCACGCATCCACGTCCCGCCCCACCGCCTGGGCGCGCTGGCGATCGCCTGGACGCGGCTCGCCCGCACCCGTACGCCGTCGGAGCTGCGCAACGCGCTCGCGGCCTCCGTCTGGGGCGACCCCGGGGGCGACTCCGCGGCAGCGGTAGCCACCGGTATGCGGGTCTCCGCCGCCCTACGGCTCGCCACCACCGTCCCCGACGCGGCGCGCTGGGCGGCGGCCCGGCTCGCCCTGCTGTTCGGCCGCGAGATGTTCGTCGTCGGCCGGCGGATGCCGGACGTCTCCACCCGCCGGGCGGCCCGTCTGCTCGGCCCGCGGGCGGTGAGCGCGGGATCGTATGCCGACTTCCGGCAGGCGCTGCCGGCCACCGCGAGATGGCTGCTGGAGGACGTCGACGAGCCGGCGGACCTGTGGGGGGCCGAGGCAGGGTGGTGGAAGGCGGTCGAGCGGGACGGCCGGGAACTGCTGCGCCGGTCCCACTTCGGGCCCCGGCCGGTGGTGGGGGCCGTGGCCGTGCTGTCCGCCGACGCCTGGCGGACCCGCGGCGCGCTGGAACTGGCAGGCCGGGGCGGCGGCCCCGGGGACTGGCCGGCGGAGGTGCTCGATGCTCCGGGCTGAGACCGCGGTCCCCGTTCGTATGCGCAGGGTGGCCATCGTGGCTCCCGAGGAGGCGCTGCGGGAGAGCCTCGTACGGATCGCTGAGGCGGGCTGTGTCGAGATCGACCTGGCCGGCGATGGTGGGCCGGACATCCGTGGACCGGCGGCGACGCGCCTGACGCGGCTGCGCGCCGAGCCGGCCCGTCCCGCTTTGGGCGCGGTGCCCCCCGACCTGGACGCCTTGGAGCGCGAGGGCCGCACGGACCTGCTGGCGGGCGAGGCGCAGTTGGAGGAACGGCTCGGCAGCGCGGTCCGGCACGGAGCGGTCGCGGCACTGGCCGGCTGGTGCCCCGAGACGGAGGTGGGCGCCACAGCGGCGCGCATCGCCGGTGCCGGGGGCGCGCTGGTGCCGCTGCGAGCCCCGCGTGGCGTCGACCCGCCGACGTTGCTGACCGGAGCGGGCGAGGTGCCTCCGGGCTCCGCGGCGACCGTGCGGCGCTCCTTCACACCCCTGGTCACGACGTACGGAACCGTGCCCTACGCCGATCTCGACCCGACGATGGCGGCCGGGATCGTCTACGTGGTGATGTTCGGCCTGATGTTCGGCGACGCCGGTCACGGGCTGCTGCTGGTCGCCATCGCGCTTCTGCTTCGGGCGGGAAGGCCACGCCGGGTTGCGGCGCTGCGTCCGCTGTGGCCCTTCGTCGCCGGGGCCGGGCTGGCCGCCACTCTGGCCGGGGTGGCGTACGGCGAGTTCTTCGGCCCGACCGGGGTGCTTCCGGTGCTGTGGCTGGAGCCGCTGGAGGAGCCCATGCGGCTGCTGGCCGTCGCCGTCGGGCTCGGCGCAGTGCTGCTCGCCGTCGCCTACGCCGCGGGAATCGCCAACCGGTGGCGGGAGGGCGGACCGGCGGCGGCCCTGTACGCGACGACCGGGATCGCCGGGGCGGCGCTCTATCTCGGTCTCGCCATCATCGCCGGGTCTGTCTGGCTCGGCCAGGCGCTGTACGGCGTCGTGGGGGCCGTGATCGCGGCGGTCGGCCTGGCGCTGGCCGGGGCAGGGCTTTTCGCGACCACGGCGGGCGGTCCGGGCGGCGCCGTGCAGACCGGCATTCAGTTGTTCGACGCGGTGGTCCGGATCGGGTCCAACGTCGTGTCCTTCGCACGACTCGCGGCCTTCGGCCTGACGCATGCGGCGCTCGGCGCGATCGTCTGGGACGGTACGACGGCTCTGGCGGGCCGGGGCCCGGTGGGCATCGTCGCGGCGGTTCTCGTCTTCCTGCTCGGCAATGCTCTGGCCTTCTGCCTGGAGGCGCTGGTGGCGGGTGTCCAGGCGCTGCGGCTGGAGTTCTACGAGCTGTTCTCCCGGCTCTTCGAGGGCGAGGGCCGTCCCTTCAAACCCTGGCACTTGCCGGTGGAGCACGCCCCTGGTTCAGCCGCTGCCGCCGGGCCACCCGCAGCGGCGCAGGCCGTCCGACAAGGCCCGGCGAGGGAGGAGTAATCGTGATCACCTGGTTCCTGGCCCTGCCCGTCATCGTCGCAGGATTCGTCGTCGTACGCCGTGTGCTGCGACGCTCGGGGCGCACGGCCCTGTGGTGGATGGTCGCCGCCGACGCGGTGCTCCTGGTGGCCGCCACCGTGGTGCTGACCCTGGCTCTCAGCGGCGGGTCCGCGCAGGCCGCGACCACGGCCGCACAGGACTCGGGCTCCGGATCCGCCGCCCTGATCGGCGCCGCGGTCGCGGTGGCCGGGGCGACGATCGGGGCGGGCATCGCCGTCGCCTACACCGGTGCGGCGGCCCTCGCGGCACTCAGCGAGCGGCCCGAACTCTTCGGCCGGGCGATGGTCATCGTCGGCCTGGCCGAGGGCATCGCCATCTACGGGCTGGTCGTCGCGGTCATCCTCATAGGGAAGGCATGACCATGGGATGCGTCGCCGCCATCGGAGAGCGGACCCGTGTGGCCGGTCTGGCCCTTGCCGGAGCAGCCGTCCTCGTCGCGGAGGACGCCGAAACCGTACGCCGGGTCTGGCGCGACCTGCCGGACGGCATCGACCTGGTGATCCTCACCCCTGCCGCGGCCCAAGCTCTGGAGTCGCGCCCAGCGGCACCCGGAGGCCACCGCCCCCTGACCGCCGTGATGCCGCCATGACGACTCCGGCCCCCGACCAGACGACGGACGCGCTCCACCCGGTCCGGGCGGAGCTGCTGCGGGCCGCTCAGGCCGACGCGGAAGCACTCCTGGCCCGCACCGAGCAAGAGGTCGCCGCCGTGCTCGACCAGGCCCGCGCCGAGGCCGGGGGGATCCTCGACGAGGCCCGGCGCCAGGGCGAGGCCGACGGCGCGGACACCGCCCGCGACCTCCTCGTCAGGGCCCGGCGCGAGGCCAGGTCACGCACCCTCGCCGCCCGCCGGGAGGCGTACGACGAACTGCGCCGCGAGGCCGCCGAACGGGCCGGAAACCTACGCCGGGCCAACGGCTACGCGTCTCTGCGCGAACGGCTGGAACACCGGGCCCGTGTCCTCCTCGGTCCCACCGCCGAGGTGAGCGAGCACGCCGACGGGGGCGTGGTGGCCCGGGCGCCGGGAAGGCGGGTCGACCTCTCGCTTACCGCGCTGGCCGACCGCGCACTGGAGCGCATGGGAGCGGAGGTGCGGAGCCTGTGGGAGCCGTGAGGAAAGCCGCTGAGACACGCCGACGGCCGGCTGACCGGCAGCGGGCCTCCCGGATCCTGCGCGTCACCGGTCCGCTGGTCGAGATGGAGTACACGAGCGGCATCGCGATGTACGACCTGGTCTCACTCGGCCCCGCCGGGCTGCCCGGCGAGGTCGTGGCCCTCAGCGGTGACGTGGTCACCGTCCAGGCGTACGAGTACACCGGCGGCCTCGCCCCGGGCCAGCCGGCGCTGCCCCAGGGCCGTCCGCTGTCGGTGCGGCTCGGTCCGGAACTCCTCGGCGGGATCTTCGACGGCCTGCTGCGCCCTCTGTCCGGTGCCGGCGACTGGCTGCTGCCCGGCGCACAGCGGGCTGCGGCCGAGGAACGCACCTGGGCCTTCTCTCCATCGGTGGCGGGGGGCGAGCGCGTGGCCGAGGGGCAGTCGATCGGGACGATCCGCGGCACGGGGCCGGTGCCGGTGAAGGTCCTCGCGCCACCCGGCTGCCGGGGAACGGTCACGGAGGTCAGCGTCGCGGCGGAGCGTGCGCGCGACGCGGTGGTGGCCGTGGTGGGCGGCACCGAGGTGACGGTCGGCGCCCTGTGGCCGGTGCGCCGGCCGCGCCCGGTGCGGGAGCGGGTCGACAGCCACGAGGCCCTGAGCACCGGCCAGCGTGTGATCGACCTGCTCTTCCCCGTGGCCCGGGGCAGTACGGCGGCAGTGCCCGGTGGCTTCGGCACCGGCAAGACCGTCCTGCTGCAGCAGATCGCCAAGTGGTGCAGCGCGGACGTCATCGTCTACGTCGGCTGCGGTGAGCGCGGCAACGAGATGGCCGACGTCATCACTGAGTTGTCGGAGCTCCAGGATCCGCGCACGGGCGGACGCCTCGCGGACCGCACCGTGACGATCGCCAACACCTCCAACATGCCGATGATGGCCCGTGAGGCGAGCGTGTACACGGGAGTGACGGTCGCGGAGTACTTCCGGGACATGGGTCTCGACGTGGTGGTCATCGCCGACTCGACCTCCCGGTGGGCCGAGGCGCTGCGCGAGTTCGCCTCCCGTACCGGCGCGCTGCCCGCCGAGGAGGGCTATCCGGCCGGCCTCGCGTCCGCCATCGCGGCCTTCTACGAGCGGGCCGCCGCCGTGACCACCCTCGGCGGGGACCGCGGCTCGGTGACCGTGATCGGCGCGGTGTCTCCGCCGGGCGGGGACATGACGGAACCGGTGACCGCGCACACCGAACGCTTCGTCCGCTGCCTGTGGACCCTCGACCGCGACCTCGCCTACGCCCGCCATTACCCGGCGGTGTCCTGGGCGGGATCCTTCTCTCGCGACGTCCCGGTGCTGGCCGCCGGACACAGGTTGGCCGGCGATCCGGCGTGGGCCCGGCGCCGCGAACGGGTGGGGGCGGTGCTGGCGGAGGCCGACCGGCTTGCCGATCTGGTGGACCTGATCGGCATCACCGCCCTGCCCGCGCGGGAGCGCATCAGCGTGCTGGCGGGGAGGCTGGTCCGCGAGGGTGTGTTGCAGCAGAGCGCGCTGTCGGAGCGGGACGCGTACTGCGGACCGGAGAAGACGGCCGCACTGGCCGACGCCGTCCTGACGGTCGCCGGCCGCTGCCACGAGCTGGTGGACTCCGGTGTCCCGGCGGCCTCGGTCGAGGAGCTCGACTTCGGTCCGCTGCTGCGCGCCAGGGAGGACACCGGCCCCCACGACAGCGCCGGTGTGTTGGTTCGCCGGGACGCCATGCTCTCCAGGCTGGACGAGGTGCGGTCATGAGTCTGCCCGGTGGGATCGAGTACACGACAGTGCGTGAGCTCAGGGGGCCGATCGTGATCGTCGAGGGCGTCTCGGGGGTCGGCTGGGACGAGTACGTACGCGTCACCCTCGCCTCCGGCGAACGGCGCCACGGCGTCGTCCTGGACGCCGACCGCGACCTGGCGGTCCTGCAGGTGCTGGAGGGCACCGCGGGCATGGATCCGGAGGGCGTCCGGGCAGCCTTCTCGGGCAGCCCCCTGCGCGTACCGGTCGGCACGGACTGGCTGGGCCGCGTCTGCAACGGCCGGGGAGCGCCCCTGGACGGCGGCCCGCCCGTTCTCAGCGCCCACGACGCCGATGTGGGCGGCGCCCCCATCAACCCGGTGCGGCGCGAGCCGCCGTCCGAGCCGGTGCTCACCGGAGTCGGGGCCGTCGACGCACTGACCACGCTGGTACGCGGGCAGAAGCTGCCGGTGTTCTCCGTGGCCGGGTTGCCGCATCTGGAACTGGCCGCCCAGATCGCCGCACAGGCCACCGCCGGCGGTGAGGCGTTCAGCGTCGTCTTCGCGGGAATGGGTCTCACCCACGCCGACACCTCCTTCGTTCGCGCCGCCCTGGAGGAACGGTCCGCCGCCGGAGAACTGGTCCTGCTGCTCAACACCGCCGACGACCCGGTGATCGAACGGATCCTCACCCCCCGGATCGCACTCACCGTCGCCGAGCACCTCGCCTTCACCGAGGGACGGCACGTCCTCGTCGTGATGACCGACATGACGACCTACGCCGAGGCCCTGCGCGAGGTCTCCGCCGCCCGCGGGGAGATCCCCGCCCGCCGCGCCTACCCCGGCTACCTCTACAGCGACCTGGCCTCCCTGTACGAACGCTGCGGACGCGTCAGGGGCCGTCCCGGCTCGGTCACCGTGCTGCCGGTGCTCACCATGCCCGCGGGCGACATCACCCACCCCGTGCCGGACCTGACCGGTTACATCACCGAGGGCCAGATCGTGCTCTTGCCCGAGACGCAGGCGCGCGGCGTGTACCCGCCGCTGGATGCCCTGTCCTCTCTCTCCCGGCTGATGCGCAAGGGCGCGGGCCCGGGCCGCACCCGAGACGACCACCTCGACGTCGCGGCCCAGTTGCTGGCCGCCCTGGCCCGGGCCCGGCAGGTTCGCGACCTCGCGGACCTGGTCGGTCAGGCGGCCCTGAGCTCCACCGACCGCAGGTACCTGGCCTTCGAGGAAGCGTTCCTGCGGGACTTCGCCGACCAGCGCAGCGACGAACCGCGTGACCTCGCCACCTCGCTGGAACGCGGCTGGCGGGCGCTGCTCACCCTGCCCCGCAGCCAGCTCTCCATGCTCCCCGCCCGCCTCCTCGATGCCCATGGCGCGAAGGACGCCCCGGACACGGAGACGACCCCATGACCGGCACCCGCCGTACGCCGCCCGGTCGTGCGGGACGGCTGCGACTGCGGCACAGCCTCGACGTCGCCGAGCGCGGAGCCGATCTGCTGGAGCAGAAGCTCCGCATCCTCCGCTCCGAGCACCAGCGGCTGCTACGTGCGGAGGAAGCAGCCGCTCACGCCTGGCAGGACCTGCTGTCCGAGGCCGAGACCTGGCTGCTGCGTGGGCTGCTCCTGGGCGGGGAACAGTCCCTGGACTCGGCCGCCGCGGGCATCGGCCCGGCCGAGATCACGGTCCAGTGGACCGTCTCCATGGGAGTACGCCATCCGGCGTCGGTCGCCGTATCCGTACCTGCCCGCTCGCCGACCAGCGCCGCTCCCACCAACACGGCCCTGGTGCACGCCGAGGCGGCCTACGGTCGTGCCGCGCGTGCCGCCGCCGAGTACGCGGCCGCACACGCCGCCGCCGAGCTCGTCGGCGCGGAGGTCGTCAGCACCCGGCACCGGGCCCGTGCCCTGCGACGCCACTGGATCCCCCGTCTGCGGGAGGCACTCGACCGGGCCGATCTGGCCTTGGAACAGGCCGAACACGAGGACAGCGTCCGGCGGCGATGGGCGGCCGGACGGTGACCGCTCCACGCCCGACTGCTCCGCTCGGTCCCCGAGGCGGTGGGGCCCGGCCCGGGTGAACCTGAAGGTGAGAGGTATCGGTGTTGTCTGGAGGAGGCATGGTGAGTGGTCTCGTGGTCGTGGGTGTGGATGGTTCGGCGTCGAGTCTCGCTGCGGTGGAGGTGGCAGCGCGGGAGGCTCGGTTGCGGGGTGCCGGGCTGCGGGTGGTGCATGCGTTCGTCTGGCCCGCGATGCACGTGCCCTTGGAGCCGTCGCCGCTGGGGCCGTCGGAGGGCGGGCTGCGGAACATGGTCGATCGCCTGGTGACAGAGGCGGTCGAGCGAGCACGGGCGGTGGCGCCGGACGTCGATACCAGTCACGTCGTGGTCACCGCTGAGCCGTTGACGGTTCTGGAGGCGCAGTCGCGTGCCGCCGAATTGGTGGTGGTCGGGTCCCGGGGCATGGGCGGGTTCGTCGGACTGCTGGTGGGCTCGACGGCGGTACATCTGGCGGCCCACGGTTCGTGTCCGGTCCTGGTGGTACGCGAGCGGCCGCACGCCGACGGTCCGATCGTGCTGGGCGTCGACGGCTCGGCCGCGGGGCAGAAGGCCGTTGATTTCGCCTTCGCCGAGGCGGCCCTGCGCGATGCGCCGTTGGTGGCGCTGCACACCTGGACCACCTGGAACGCGCCGATGCCCGCACCGCAAGACCCCTCGATGCCGTACGCGAACCCACCGGGAGCGCTGGCCGAGGGGGAGGAGCGGCTGCTGTCCGAGGCGCTCGCCGGCCATCAGGAGCGCCATCCGGGTGTGCCGGTGGAACACAAGGTCGTGCACGGCGGGACGCGCGAGTCCTTGATCGAGGCGAGTCGGTCCGCTCAGCTGATGGTGGTCGGTGCCCGGGGGCGCGGTGGTTTCGCCGGGCTGGTCCTGGGGTCGGTCAGCCAGGCCCTGCTGCACCACGCGCACTGCCCGGTGGCTGTGGTGCGGGGAGCGGTGGAGCGCCACTGAGGGCGCCGGTCACGGAGCTCGGTGCCTGGGCAGCGGGCGCTGGGTCGCTCCGAACACCGAGGTGTGACCGTGCCCCGGATACTCCTGGTCCGGGCCCGGCTCACTGGAACGCCGCATGGATCTCCTGCTCGGTCGCGGAGTGCGAGACGAGGAGGAGTTCGTCCCCGGCATGCAGCCGGATCGCCGGATCCGGCACGGTGGGCTGTCCGCCGCGGACGATCGTGGCGACAACGGTTCCCTCGGGAAGCCGGACTTCGCCCAGAGTGCGGCCCACCGCCCTGGACTGCGGGGTGATGGCCGTTTCGATGACGTCGACGCCGGCTTTGCTGAGCCGCAGCAGGGCGACCGTGTCGGTGGCCCCGGTGGCCTCCTCGATGAGAGAGATCAGCGGGGTGGCGGCGGGGACGGCGACGTCGACGCCCCATCGCGCGTCGAACAGCCAGGCGTTGTCGGCGTCGTTGACCCGGGCGGCAACGCGAGCCACCGAGAACTGGCGTTTGGCAAGCAGGCTGACGACGAGGTTGTCCTCGTCGTCCCCCGTGGTGGCGATGACAAGGTCGGCGGCCAGGGCTCCGGAGCGTTCCAGGAGGGCCGGTTCGCACGCGTCTCCCCCGACCAGCCGCACTCCCGGCAGGCGGCCCTCCAGTTCGGCCACCCGGTCGTCGTCGACGTCGATCAGCGTGACCTCGTTGCGGGCCGCGGAGAGCACCTGGGCGATCTGAGTGCCGAGGCGCCCGGCACCGGCGATGAGCACGTTCACGTCCCCAGCTCCTTGTCGAGAAACCCGCGCAGCCTGCCCAGCGCGGTGGCGGCGACGGCGAAGGTGACCAGGTCGCCCGCCTGCGCGGACGTGCTGTGCGCGGGGATCAGTGAACGGCCCGCGCGGGTGACCTCGACGACGCGGATCTCGCCGTCGACGTCGAACTCCGTCAGCCGACGCCCGATGAGGTAGTCGGGTACCTCGGAACGCACGAGCAGCGTCTCTCCGTTGCCGAAGCTGAGTTCGGGGCTCAGGTGGCGGTGCAGCAGCATCTGGTGGATCTGGTGCACGGTCCAGCGGACGCTGGCGATGGTGGGGATGCCGAGTTCGCGGTAGATGTCGGCACGCCGGGGATCGTAGATACGGGCGAGTACGATCGGCACCCGGTAGGTCTCCTTCGCCGTTCGTGCGCAGACGATGTTGCTGTTGTCCCCGGAGGTGACGGCCACGAAGGCGTCCGCGTGCTCGATCCCGGCGGTCTGGAGCACCGCGCGGCTGTAGCCGTTGCCCTCGTGGAAGCGGATGCGCGGGCTGTCGGGCAGCCGCCAGGCCGCTTTGGGACGCCGGTCGACGACCGCCACGTCGTGCCCTTCCGCGGCGAGCAGACCGGCGAGGTCGGAGCCCACCCGTCCGCACCCGACGACGATCACCTTCACCGTGGGCCTCCTTTCCGGTGTGCGGCGCGGCGGCGCAGCCACCCCTTGCGGGCCTCGTCCGCGAGCAGGGGCAGGGTGCCGAGCCCGGCCAGGACCGCCCAGTCGGCGGCGTCGAGCGGGGCGGTGTTGAAGACGGCCTGCAGTGGCGGCAGATAGCTGATTCCGACCATGAAAGCGACACCGAATGCGCCTGCCGCCAGCAGGGCCGGGTTGGACAGCAGACCTGCTTTCAGGATGCTCTGGCGCTCGGTGCGCACCGCGAGGGCGACGAAGAACTGACTGAGCACGATCCCACCCTGCGCCAGCGTGACGGCCTCCCGGTAGACAGGACTGTCCTCGGTGAAGTCGCCGAACGGGATGCCGGAGGAATGGATGTGCCAGAAGAACACCGCGCACACGCCGAGCGCCTGGATGCCACCCAGGAAGAGGATGCGTCCCACCACCGCCGTCGAGAACAGCCGCTCGCGCCGGGAGCGGGGCGGGCGGTCCATCACGTCCGGCTCGGGCCGTTCCGCGCCCAGCGCCAGGGCGGGCATCACGTCGGAGCCCAGGTCGATCGCAAGGATCTGCACCGCGCTGACGGGCACCAGCGGAAACCCGGCGAACGTCGCCGCCAGGATCGGGCCGAGCTCACCGATGTTGCTGCTGAAGACGTAGATCAGGAACTTGCGGATGTTCTGGTAGACGGACCTGCCGAGCCGCACCGCAGTCGCGATGGACGCGAACGAGTCGTCCAGCAGCACCATCGAGGCCGCCTCCCGGGCCACGTCCGTGCCCGACGCGCCCATCGCCACGCCGATGTCCGCGTGCTTGAGTGCCGGGGCGTCGTTCGCGCCGTCCCCGGTGACCGCCACCACCTCGCCCCGCCGCTGGAACGCGGTGACCACGCGCATCTTGTGCTCCGGGCTGACCCGGCACAGCAGCAGCTCGGACCCCTCGGCGAGAAGCGAGTCGAGCGCCTCGTCGTCCATCGCGTCGAGCCGGGCGCCCGTCGCCACGACCGGCTCCGGCCACCGTACGATGCCCACCCGGCGGGCTACGGCCTCCCCGGTCAGCGGGTGGTCGCCGGTGACCATGACGACCCGGATGCCGGCCCGGCGGCAGGCGGCGACCGCCTCGGTGACCTCCGGGCGCGGCGGGTCCAGCATGCCGACCAGTCCCAGCAGCGTCAGCGCAGACTCCGCCTCCTCCTGTGCCGGGCGGGGCCCGTCCAGCTCCCGCCGCGCGACGGCCAGCACCCGCAGCCCCTGCGACGCCAGCGCGTCACCCGCCGCGACGACCGCCGTCCGGTCCGTCCCGGTCAGCGGCCCACGCCGCCCGTCCCATTCCACGTCGGTGCACCGCGCCAGCAGCTCTCCGGGCGCCCCCTTGACGCATGCCTGGTAGCCGGCGCCGGTCTTGTGCACCGTGCTCATCAGCTTGCGGTCCGAGTCGAAGGGGAACTCCGTCATTCGCGGCGTCGCCGCCTCCTCCGCGCCCAGATCCAGACCGGCCTTGGCCGCGACGACGAGCAGCGCCCCCTCCGTGGTGTCGCCGAGCACCCGCCAGTGCTCCCGAGGGCCCGTAGGTGAAACGAGCCGGGCGTTGCAGCACAGACCCGCCACCCGCAGCAGCTCACGCACCGGCGCGGCGTCGGCGACCTCGCCGCTCGGCTCGTAGCCCACACCGCTCACCGGGCGCGGCGCACCTCCCGCCCACACGTGTGTGACGGTCATCTCCGCCTGGGTGAGCGTCCCGGTCTTGTCGGTGCACACGACCGTGGTCGACCCGAGCGCCTCCACCGCCAGCAGCTGTTTGATCAGGGCATGGCGGCGCGCCATCCGCCGTACGCCGATCGCCAGCGACACCGACAGCGTCGCCGGCAGCCCTTCCGGCACCAGCGCCACCATCACCCCCAGCGCGAACACGAACAGAGTCACCACGGACTCCCCGGTGGGGAGCCGCACGGCGAACATCAGGGCACCGATCGCCAGGGCCGCCCCCGCCACCCGCCGTGCCATCGAAGCCACCTGGAGCTGCAGCGGGGTCTTCTGCCGCGGGGCCGCCGCGGCCAGCCGGTATATCCGTCCGAACTCGGTCGCCGCACCGGTGGCGAAGACCACGGCCCGCCCGGAGCCGGCGACGACGTCGGTCCCCATGAACACGCAGTTGCGGGCCTCCAGCGGCGGTCCGGCGGCCACAGGGTCGGCCGTGCGGCCCGCGGCGTTGCTCTCCCCGGTCAGCGGCGCATTGTTCACGGCCAGCTCGTGCGCCTCCACCACCCGGCAGTCCGCCGACACGGCGTCCCCGGCCTCCAGCACCACCACGTCGCCCGGCACCAGCTCCCGGGCGGGCAACTCCAGCCGTTCACCGCCTCGCAGCACCCGGCACGTATGGGGCACCATCGCCTCCAGGGCCTGGGCCGTGCGTTCGGCGGAGTACTCCTGTGCGAAGCCGATGGCGGCGTTCAGGACCACGACGCCCAGGATCGCCACCGCAAGCTGGAAGGTGCCGATGTCACGCGGCTCCTCCAGCCCGTACGCCAGGAAGGTGATCCCCGAGGCGACGATCAGCACCACCGCGAAGAGATCCGTGAACTGCGCACCCAACTGCCGCCACACGGCGCGACGCCCGGCGCGCGGCAGTTCGTTGGACCCGTACTTCTCCAGCCTGGCCCCTGCCTGAGCCGCCGACAGGCCGCGCCGTGAGGTGCCCAGCGCGGAGAAGACCTCACCAGCGGGGAGATCCGGTGCCATCGGGTCCGTGCTCGCCTGTTCGCCGCTCATGAACGGCGGCGCTCTCTCATCGTGTGAAGGGCCGACCGGCAAGGACGGAGGCGTCCGGGCGACAGGTCCCGGACCGTTCGCCGCCTCACGCCGGGACCGTGATGACGGGGCAACGGGCGTGGTGCAGCGCTCCCTGGCTCACCGAGCCCAGCAGCATGCCGGTGAAGCCTCCGTGCCCCCTGGTTCCCACGACCAGGCCCAGCGCGTGTTCCGAGGCTTCCGTCAAGACCTGCACCGGGTGTCCGCGTACGACCTCGTGGTGCAGCTCCACTTCCGGGTGCGTCGCGGTGCGGCCCGCGACCGTCTCCGAGAGCACCCGGCGGCACTCCCGCACCGCGGCTTCCTCATCGAGGACACCGAGGAGCGGCGGATGCCAGACGTACAGGGCCCTCAGGAGTGCTCCGCGCAGGGCCGCCTCCTCGAACGCCACATCCACCGCCGCGGCCGCATGCGGGCTGCCGTCGACGCCGACCACGAAGTACGCGGGCTGCTGGGTGACGTGCTCCGGCTCCGGCACCACCGCGACCGGGCAGGGAGCGTGGGCGGTGAGCGGGAGGACCACGGAGGCGGAGGAGAACATCTCGCGCCGCCTGCTCAGGTGCCAGGAGCCCACCACGACCAGGGCGGCGCCACGGGCCTCCTCGCGCAGGACCCACGCCGGCTCTCCCTCCGCCAGCAGCGTCGACACCTCCACCGCCGGGCGCCGGGACTCGACAAAGGCGACCGCCTCCTTGAGCACCTGATCACCCAGCCCGTGCAGCGCCCGGTTCCACTCCTCCCAGGACGGCCGCGCCTCGCCCGGCCGGTACCCGCCGGTCGGCACACCCTGGGCATGGACGAGCCGCAGCGGCAGGTGACGTCGGTCCGCCTCGTCGGTGGCCCAGGCGAGGACCGACCGCTTCGAAGGGTCCCGGTCGACGCCCACCACGATCGGCCGACGCCCGTCCGCACCCGTCATGGCACCTCCAGGGATCTCCCGGCAGCCCGTCCGTTCTCTGTTCTTCCAGCCTCACCCCTGCTGTCGGGTGCCGCCACGCCACGGCTGCGCGGGCGCGTGGCGAGGGCGCGCCATGACCGGCACCACCATCTGATGACTCGCCAGTAGAACTGTGAGGGACGATGCAGGACGGCCGACTGACTGTCGCCAGCCCGTCAGCCATTCCTGCGAGTCCTTCTGTGCGCCTTGAGGGGCACTGGAGGCAGCGCAGGAGCCGGCAGCGGATTCCCGTCGTACCCCTTCACCTCCCCGAACCGCGCCCCCTCCGTCCAGTCCCGCCGCGCCTGCTCGATCTCCTTGCCCTATGACGACCACGCCTACGGCATGCGCAAGAGCCGGCGCGATGCGGGCACCGCCGAATCCGACGTCACCCTCGCCGTACATCACGCCGAATTCGGAGCTACCTCGACGACTGGGCCACCCACGGCAAAGCGCTCCGGGAGATCAACACCGCAGCCCGCAAGGCCCCCTCATCCCTGGTTCCCATCCCTGCCCTCGCATCCCTGCGACGAAGCGCGGCACAGAAGCGACCAGGGGTGCTGTTCGGAGAAGTTGGTGACGCGGCCGGCTGGTACGTGGACCAGTTCACCGGCCGGGCCCGTTTGTAACGGCGGACGGGTTCGCCAGTGGCACGGTCGGTGGCGGCCAGAGCCGGCAGACCGCGGCGGACGAGGACGCGGTGGGCAGTGGAGGCGGCGATGTTGCAGCGGGCGGCCAGCCGCACCGGACCGATCCGATGCTCGCGCCGCAGGCGCACCACCCGTTCGACGGAGACCGGGTGCGGCGGGGCTGGTGGTCCGGGCGGCTGGAGCGGTCCTGCATCCCGGCGGACCCGTGCTTGCGTCAGCGGCCCGCGCCCAGCGCGCTGCGGTGGTGTGTGGCTGACATGGAAGCGCTCCGCGGCCCGGCGCAGCGGCCATCCCTCCTCGACGAGACACCGGGCCAGACGCAGCCTGCCGGTCGCGGTCAGCGGGCGTTACGGCGGAACAACGAGGGCCTCCTGGGAGCCGGTTGCAGATGTCGCAATCCACCCCGTTCCCAGAGGCCCTCCCCTCATTCAAGGACCACTCAAGGCGTGTCGCCTGTCACCGACATCCCAGGCAAAGCACACCTGGACCCTGACGACGCAGACCATCGAGCCCTGTACGTGGCACTCACGCGTGCGCGTCTTCGCACGGTTGGAACATCAGGCCGTCCGTACGCGCGCTCCACGGTCCAGCGCTTTTGAAGTGGGGTGAGTCCAGACGCATCCCGCCCGCTCCGAAGCCGTGATCCAACTCGCCATGACCGCCCTGATGCCCCGCCGTCTCACCGGCGAAGCCACCATCTCCTGGCGCGACCCGACACCGCGGGCTCCAACACCAATTCCGGGATGAAACATCGAGAGAAGGAGACCTCTCGGCGACGAGGAACCCCCGCCGGGGCAGGGTGGCCAGACGAGGCCCCTGCCCCGACGGGGCTCGGTCGGCCGGGCGGCGGGTTACCGGCGCCCGGCGGTGGCCGGTGCCGTGTGCGGTGCTTTGCGGCTCAGCCGAAGTTCACGTCGCTGCACCACATGTAGGCCTGGTCGAGGTGCGAGGCCTGCCAGATCACGAACAGGATGTGGTGTCCGGTGTAGCCGGAGGTCTGGACGGGGAACGTGATGTCCTTCGCCGGGGCGAAGCGGCCGGTCTGCGTGATGAAGTCGAGGTTGCTCCAGCCCAGGGTCTGGGTCTTGGGGTTGAAGCCCTGCTTGCTCACATAGACCTTGAAGTAGTCGGCACCGTGGGACGCCTGGTCGTACAGGTGGACCGAGAAGTTGTTGCCGACGGTGGTGGTCTTCCACGGTCCGGGCTTGTCCAGGCTGGCGTTCCTCGAGAGGTTGTTACTGCAGAGCGTCCCGTCGGGGGTCCGTGCCTGGAACTGGCCGCCGAGGCCGTCACGGAGCGCGCTCATCCAGTTCCACATGGTGTCGGAGTTGGCCTGGAAGGCCTGCCAGCACATGGGGTCTTGGGTCTGCATGGCCGGGTTCGTGTGGTTGCTGCCCCAGGTCTTCCAGCACTGGTACGCGCGGGTGGCGGGGCCGACGACGGTGCCGTGAGCCTGGGCGGGGGTCGACCAGGCGAGGGCGCCGACGACGACGGCGAACAGCATGACGAGCGCCTGGAGAGGTCGGCGGAGCGGCGACCGCGAACGCCCGGTTAACGGACTCTTTTTGCGCATGTGGGGGTACTCCTTCGAGTTGCGAGGCTATCGTGGGAGCGCTCCCAACGGTAGGACTTCTGAGCGAGATGTCAATGAAGCAAACGGAGTTGATTACAGGGGCGGGCCGCTGGCAGGGAATGTGCCGTAAGCCGGAGTCAGGTGGCTCTCTCGTCCTGGACGAACACGTCGTCAAGGCGCCCGGTGGGCCGCAGTCCACGACGAAGCAACGGTGGACACGTCGCCGGACAGGTCTGCCCGACTACCGGCTGATCCTGTATGCGGACGACTTCGTCATTCTGGCATCGGGCACCCGAGCACTTGCCGAGGCACGGCTCCCAGAAGTGGCGGACGTCCTCTCCACCGTCAGCTTACGGCTGTCGGAGGAGAAGACATTGATCACGCACATACACAAGGGCCTCGACAGCCAGGCCCCGGCCCGCATGCTGATGCGCCCGGCAGGACGTGGAGTCGGTGTTCACCGCACACTCGCGCCTGCTGCGCGCTCTCCCGCCTGTGCCGCCCTGGCTGTCGCCAGGGCGGCGGTCCGGTGTCCGGTGGCGCTCACACCATCTTGAGGCCGCCGTCGACGGTGAGGACCGTGCCCGTCGTATGCGTGTTGCGAGGGCTCGCCAGGTAGGCCACTGCCTCCGCCACCGCCTCAGGCTCGGCGAAGGATCCGATCACCTGCCGGGCCAGGAGTTCCGGTTGTGCCCCGTCGCGGAGCACTTGGGTCAGATCGGTCTTGACGATGCCGGGAGCGACCGCGTTGACGAGGATTCCACGGGATCCGAGTTCCACCGCCATGGCCTTGGTGAAAGCCTCCAGACCGCCCTTGGACGCGGCGTAGTTGGCCTGGCCCTTTCCGGGCTTGCTCGCGGCCGCGGAGGTGATGTTGACGATGCGTCCGGAACGCTGGCGCAGCATGGTGAGTGCGACGGCCTGGGTGAGGAACATCGGGCCGACGAGGTTGGTGGCGACGACCTGATGGATGTCGTCCGCCTCCATGGTCAGCAGCAGCTTGTCCCGCGCTATGCCCGCGTTGTTCACCAGAATGTCGATCCGGTCGAACTTCTGGTGCACCGCGGCCACCAACTGCCGTGCGATTTCGGGGCGGGAGATGTCGCCGGGGAACAGTCCGACCTTGCGGCCGAGTGCGGCGATGTGCTCGGCGGCTTCCTCAGCCTGTGACTTCGAGCTGTGGTAGTTGAGCGCGATGTCGCATCCGGCTTCCGCCAGCCGGACGACCGTCGCACGGCCGATCCCCCTGCCGGCCCCCGTCACAAGCGCGACCTGACCTTCGAACTCCATGTGCTCTTCGCTCCATCCGTTGATTACGGGAGACGACCGGACGGCGATCCGACGACCGCCGCGACGGCGTGCCCTGGCACGCGGGCCCGCACCGTGTACCGGCCGGGTGGTCAGCGGGACTGCCGGTGGCTCTCGGCGAGCCGCTCCAGCACGGGGACGGTCTCCGCGGGGGTGGGGTTGGACCGCATCTCGGCCCGCAACCGGTCCGCGGCCTGCTGGAGGGAAGGCTCGGTGAGCACGCGCTGAACCGCCGCACGAAGTGTGGCCGCGTCAAGGTCCCCGGGCCGGATGAAGATGCCGGCGCCCAGGCCGTCGAGCTGCCGGGCCCTGACCGGCACGTCCCAGTGCGCGCCGATGACGATCTGCGGAACGCCGTGCAGGAGGGCTGTCGCCGAGGTTCCGGCGCCACCGTGGTAGATGATCGCGGCGCAACTCGGCAGCAGCACGTCCATCGAGACGAAGTCGACGATCCGGACGTTGTCGGGGACCTCCGTCAGGTTCTCCCGCTGGGTGCTGTCCAGCGTGGCGATGATCTCGACGTCGAGGTCGCCCAGCGCCGTGAGGAGGTCCTGGAAGCGGACGCTGTCCTTGCCGTGGGTCTCGCGCCCCGACACTCCCTGGGTGAGGCAGATGCGCGGTCGCTTCGGCTTCTCGGACAGCCAGCCGGGTACGACGGCAGGGCCGTTGTAGGGAACGAAGCGCATGGGCAGGATGGGCCCGCGAAGGTCGAGCCGCACACTTTCCGGGCCTGGGTCGATGACCCACTGGCCGTTCAGCAACTCCTCCAGCCCGTCTCCGGCGGACGGGAGTCCCAGCCTCTCCAGGGTCCAGCCGATCCACTCGGCCATCGGGTCCTCCCGGTGCTCGGGCGCCTGCTGTGCCTTGGCGTCCAGGAAGCGTTCGCGGGCCTGTCCGATGATGTCGGGACCCCACAGGATGCGGGCGTGCGCCGCGCCCACGGCATGGGCGGCGACCGCTCCCGCATAGGTGAAGGTTTCCCAGATCACCAGGTCCGGCTGCCAGGAGCGGGCCAGCGCGACGATGTCGTCCATCGTGGAGTCGCCGTTGAGCGGCGCGAAGCACAGCGAGGTCAGAACGGTCTGCTGGCCGAGCAGATGTTCCCAGGACCGCGCCTCGGGCCGCTCCTCGGCGAAGTCCAGTCCCTCCTGATACGGGGTGATGTCTCCGCCGATCTCGGCGAACAGCTCCATCATGTCTTTTTCGTCACCGACCGGCACGGCGGTGAGCCCGGACCCGGTGATGATGTCGGTGATGCGGGGCTGGCTGGCCACGCGCACCTCGTGGCCAGCGGCTCTCAGGGCCCAGGCCAGCGGCACCAGGTGGTAGTAGTGCGTGTTGTGGGCGATCGACGTCATCAGGACGCGCATCGGCTCGTCTCCCCGTTCGGCAGTCGGTGTTCGTCGCGCGTGCTCATGCCGCACGGGCGACGGGGAAGCGGGCGTGGCCGAGCGTGACGGGTGCCCGCCTGAGGCGTACCGCGGTCCCGCTCGGCCGCAGGCCCGGTGCCTCCTGCGCCAGCACCCGCAGCGCACCGCGGGAGAGGGCGCGGACCGTCCGGGCGGCCGAGGTGGAGTGCGCATCGCCGAGGAGCCCCAGGGGGACGCCGACGCCCTGTTCGGGGGCGCCGGTGCCGTTCTCCGTCGGGGCCGGGGTGACCGCCCGGTCGCGCTGGGCGGCGGCGACGAGGATCGCCACATGCCCGTCCGCAGGGATCGGCACTCCGGCCAGTTCTACGTCCTCCTGCGCGATCCTGCTCTCCACCCGCACCGGCGGCTGCCGCCACCAGGTCTCCGCTATGACGGCGTCGGCCTTCTCCGGGTCCCGGCAAAGGGCGTCCCACTGCCCGGGAGAGCTGCCCAGCGCCTCGAGCGCGTTGCAGATGAGCGCACCGGCGGGTGCGGCCACATCGACTGCCAGAGCGAGAGCCGCCTGAGCGGACCGTGGTCCGCCCTCACTGAGGTGGCGCGCGAGCAGTTCCCGGAGCTCGGCCGCTGCTCCCAGGCCGGTCCGTGTGATGTCGAGAGTCTGCGGGCACAGCCGGCTGTCGAGGCTGCGGGCACAGCCGGCCAGCAGTGCCTCGAACCGGCTGCGCCCGGCTGCGGGCAGCCCGAGGAATTCAGCCAGGACCTGTGCCGGCAGGCGTCGCGCGAAGTCGGCAACGAGGTCGAAGTCGGCGCCGAGCGCGCCCAGGAGGGTGCGTGACACCTGCTCGGCCAGGGACGCCACGGCCACCTCGTCCTGCGCCGACACCGCCGGCTCGGCGTCGGCCGGCACGCCGCCGTGCTCCCGTGCGCGGGCCGGACCGGTCTCGGGGCCTGCCGGCGGGAGAAGTTCAGCGCGGTAGCGTTCTCCCGCGCGGGTCAGTGCTCCGAAGCGGGCGTCGGTCAGGACGGACCGGGCGAGGGCGCCGTCCGCGATCACCCAGGTGTCCAGCCCCTCGCTGTGGAACACCGGTCCGCGTGCGCGGACCTCCTCCTCGTAGGGAGTGGTGTCGTCCCGCTGGGCGCGCAGGATCAGCGCGTAGGGGTCTCCCTGCGTTCCAGCGAACCAGTGGCCCACGTAGGTTCGTTGAAGTCTGCGGCCGAGTGCGGACGGCGTGGTCCACTGCGTTGTCACGGGAGTCCTCCAAGGTGTCGCGGTGTACGGAAAACGGGGGAAGCAGCCGCCCGGCGAAGTTCCCCCGGGGTGGTTCACAGGGTGTCGAGCCAGCTGTGAACGGTCGCCGCGAGGTGGCGGGCGTGCTCGGTCATCAGCGTCAGGTGGGTGCCCGGCACGTCGACGGCGGTGTGGTCGCCGCCGTCCCAGCGTGCCCGCCAGCTCTCCGGTTCCCCGGACCACTGCCCCACCGGCTCCGTCGCGCGCAGGAACAGGACCGGCGCCTTCGTGGGCTTCGGCGCCCATTCCAGGAGCATCTGGTTGTAGGCGCCCATCGCCGTCAGCCGGGAGTCGTCGATGGACACCACGGAACGCTGCATGACCCAGTCGAGCATCTCGTTGCGCCACACCCCCATCGCCCCCGGCGAGCTGGGGAGATAGACGTCCGCCAGGATCAGCGCCGTAGGACCCGCGCCGCGCTCCTCCAGTCGGCAGGTCAGCGCGTGTGCCAGCGCTCCGCCCGCCGAGTGGCCGAGGAGGGCGTAGGGCCTGTCACCGGTGTGCCGCAGCACCGTGTCCGCCTGCGCGTCGAGCAGGTCGTCCAGGGAGCCGGGCAGCAACTCGTCCGCGCGGAAGCCGGGCTGGCGCAGCGCCGACACGCTCAGCCGGTTGTCCAGGGCCGCGGCCAGTGCGGTGAACTCCTCCGGACCCGACGCCACCGCCGTGCCCGCGCAGCAGATCAGCTCCGGTCCCGCACCGTCCGCGGTGGCCAGGGGCACTGGCGCCGGCTGCCATGCGGCGGCCGCCTGCCCGAGGGTTTCTCCGTCCGCGAGGACATGATCGGCGGGGAAGGCGGGCCGGAAGGCGGCGAGTTCGGCGAGTGTGCCGATGAACGGCTCGGCCCTGCCGAGCCGCACGGCCCGCCGGTACGTCGCCACCAGGCTGCTCTCACCGGCCGTGTCCGGGCCCTTGGCAGGCGTGCCGTCGCTGTCGGCGGCCGTCAGGGCGGCTGCCAGGTGCCCGGCCAGCTCCCTGGGGGTGGGATGGTCGAGGACGAAGGAGGACGGCACTTCCAGGCCGGTGGTGCCGGTCAGGGCGGCGCCCAGTTCGATGGCGGCGAGCGAGTCGAAACCGATGTCGCCGAAGGGGGTGTCAGCCGGTACGTCCTTCAATTCGGCGTGGCCAAGTGCGGCCGCCGCTTGTGTCCGCACCAGCACGAGCAGGTCCTGCGCACTCAGCGCGGGCCGGGCCGCCGGACCGGTGGTCTCCTCCGTGTCGGCCGGTCCGGCCGCCGGGCCCACCGCGGGCGCGACGGGCCCGGCGGCCCTCGTGGGCACGGGAGCCGCCGCCTCCAGCCAGAACCGCTGACGCTGGAAGGCATACGTGGGCACTGTGGTGTGGCGGGCGCCGGTGCCGGCGTAGAACCGGGACCAGTCCACCTCCACGCCGCGCGCGTAGGCCGTGGCGAGCGCCATCAGGAGGGTACTGCCCTCCGGCCGCTCCCGACGCATCACGGGCACCAGCGCGGCCCGCGCCCGGCCGGGCGCCGCGGCGGCCTCTTCCCCGGCCGTCTCCTCCTCCAGGGTCTCCAGGGCCAGGCCGCAGAGCACGCCGTCCGGCCCCAGCTCCACGAAGGTGCTGACGCCGAGCGCGAGAGCGGCGCGCACCCCGTCGTGGAACCGGACGGTGTCCCTCGCCTGCCGGACCCAGTAGTCGGCGGCGGCGAGTTCCCCGGCCCCGGGCGCGCGGCCGGTCAGGCCGCTGATCACGTCGAGCGTCGGCTCGTGGTACTCCACCGTGTCCGCGACCCGGCGGAACGCCTCCAGCATGGAGTCCAAGCGAGGGGAGTGGAAGGCGTGGCTGACGTTGAGGCGCTTGGTCCGCACGCCGTATTCGGTCAGCTCCTCGGCGAGCGCCGAGACGGCGTCCTCGTCCCCGGAGACGACAATGGAGCGGGGCCCGTTGACGGCCGCCACCGCGATGCGGTCCTCCTGCCCGGCGATCAGGTCCCGCACCTCGTGCTCGGCGGCACGGACCGAGAGCATCGCGCCGCCGGTCGGCAGCTCCTGCATGAGCCGGCCGCGGGCGGCGACCAGTGCGCAGGCGTCCGCCAGCCCGAACACCCCGGCCACGTGGGCAGCGGCCAGCTCGCCCACGGAGTGACCCAGCAGCACGTCGGGGCGCACCCCCCAGCCCTCGAAGAGCCGGAACAACGCGACCTCTACGGCGAACAGGGCGGCCTGGGCGTATTGCGTGCCGTCGAGCAGTGCGGCTTCCGGCGAACCGGCCTGCGCGAACATCACCGTCGACAACGGTCGGTCCAGATGGGCGTCCAGATGCTTGGCGATCGTGTCCAGCTCCCGTGCGAACGCCGGGTACTGCGCGTACAGCTGCTCCGCCATGCCGGGTCGCTGACTGCCCTGCCCGCTGAACAGGAAGGCGGTACGCCCTTCGCCCTGCACGGTGTCCCGCACCGCTCCGCCCGGGTCGCGGTCTTCCACCATCGCCTCCAACCCCCCGAGCACGTCGGCACGGGAGCCGCCCTCGGCGGAGGCGTCCGCGAGCAGCACGGCCCGGTGCTCGAAGTGGGTGCGGGTCGTGGCGAGCGAGAACCCGACGTCCAGCGGGTCGAGGCCCGGGTGCTGTTCCAGGTGTGCCGCCAGGCGCGCGGCCTGCTCGCGCAGCGCCGGCCTCGTACGGCCGGACAGCGTCCACGGGACCAGGGCCGGCCGCCCCGCCACGGCCGGCCGCTCCGCTTCGAGCTGTGCGGGCGGCGCCTCTTCGAGGATGACGTGACCGTTCGTGCCGCTCACGCCGAACGCCGAGACTCCGGCCCGCCGGGGGGCGCCGGTCCGCGGCCACTCCACCGTCTCGGTCAGCAGCCGCACCTGCCCGTCGCCCCAGTCGACGTGCCGCGTCGGGCTGGTCACATGGAGCGTGCGGGGAAGCACACCATGCCGCAGCGCCATCACCGTCTTGATGACGCCGCCCACTCCGGCTGCCGCCTGCGCGTGGCCGAAGTTCGACTTCAACGACCCGACCCACAGGGGGCGTTCGGGGCTCCTCTCCTCACCGTACGTGTCCAGCAGGGCCTGCGCTTCGATGGGGTCGCCCAGCCGGGTGCCGGTGCCGTGCGCCTCCACCGCGTCGATCTGGCCGGCCTCGAGTCGGGCGTCCGCCAGCGCGCGGCGGATGACTCGCTGCTGGGAGGGCCCGTTGGGCACGGACAGGCCGCTGCTGGCACCGTCCTGGTTCACCGCCGTACCCCGCACGACGGCGAGGACCCGGTGCCCCTTGCGTACCGCGTCCGACAGCCTCTCCACCACCAGGACGCCGACGCCCTCGGCCCAGCCCGTACCGTCCGCCGCGTCGTCGAACGCCTTGCAGCGGCCGTCCGGGGCGAGCCCCCGCTGCCGGGCGAACTCCACGTAGGCGGCCGGGTTGGCGAGCACGGCGACTCCGCCGGTCAGGGCGAACTCGCACTCCTCGCGGCGCAGCGCCTGCACCGCCAGGTGCAGTGCCACCAGTGAGGAAGAACAGGCCGTCTCGACGGTCATGGACGGGCCTTCCAGGCCCAGGAAGTAGCTGATCCGGCCCGACAGGACCGCGTCGGCAGTGCCGGTGAGCAGGTAGCCGTCGGACCCCTCCGGCAGACGTCCCGACGCCGCCGCGTCGCCCGGCACGTAGCCCTGGTTCGCCGCGCCGACGAACACACCGCCCTGGCTGCCGCGCAGCGCGCGCGGGTCCAGCCGGGCCTGCTCCAGGGCTTCCCAGGACGCCTCCATCAGCTGGCGCTGCTGCGGGTCCATCACGGTGGCCTCGCGCGGTCCTATCCCGAAGAACGCCGCGTCGAAGTCTCCCGCGTCGTACAGGAATCCGCCCTCGCGGCAGTACGTCGTGCCCGGGACCGACGGGTCCGGGTCGTAGATCCGCTCCACGTCCCAGCCCCGGTCCTCGGGGAAGGGACCCACCGCGTCCGTCCCCGACACGACGAGTTCCCAGAGGTCCTCGGGCGAGCGGACCCCACCGGGGAAGCGGCAGGCCATGCCGACGATCGCGATGGGCTCGTGACGGGCCGCGAGGAGTTCGCGGTTGCGCTTGCGCAGCCGTTCGGCGTCCTTGACGGAGGTGCGCAGTGCCTCTAGCACCTTCTCCTGGGACAGAGCCATGAGTGGTCTCCTTGCTGGGCTCCGGGCCGTGACCCGGCCAGGTCTGTGTGGTTCGTGCGGCCGAAGGCGGCGACGGCGCAGCGGGCCCCGGCGCCGCCCGCAACGGTCAGGAGTCGGACTGGTTGAGGACGAGGTCGACCAGTGCTTCGGCGTCCAGACCGTCGACTTCCGCCAAGGCGGACTCCTCGTCCGTGGCCCCGTCGCGATGCGGCTCGTCGCCCGGCAGGTCGGCCCAGCCGTCGGACTCCGCTCCCGGTCCGGCGAGTTCGAGCAGACCGTCGAGGAGGCCCGCGGCCCGCAGGCGGGCCAGCGGCACGTTCTGCAGTGCCTGCCGGATCTCCGCCTCCTGCGCGGCCTCGTCGCTCGGCACCGGCAGCAGGACGTCGAGGCGGGCTGCCGCGGCACGGGCGTTGGGGTGGTCGAACGCGAAGGTGGCGGGGATCTTGGTGCCCACGGCCGCACCGAGCTTGTTCGCCAGTTCCACGGCGGTGACCGAGCTGAACCCCAGCGTCCGGAACCCGGCGTCGGACTCGATGTGCTGCGGCCCCGGATGACCGAGGACGGCGGCGGCATGGCGGCGCACGAGATCGAGCAGGATCTCCCGCCGTTCGTCGCCCGTGGCCCGGCCGAGCCGTGCCAGCACGCCCTGGTCTGCTGCCCCGCCGCGGCGTGCGCCGCCCGGGAGGTCCTCCGACGGCCCGCCCGCCGGTCCGTCCGGCGCGGTACGCACTCCGGGCAGCTCCCCGATCAGCGGGCTGGGTCGAAAAGCGGTGAACGACTGTGCGAACCGGGACCAGTCGACGTCGACCACGCTCACGCAGGTGTCCCCTCGGTCCAGGGCCTCGCCCAGGGCGGCGACGGCCGACTCGGGCTCCATCGCCCGCAGACCGAGGGCGGTGAGGAATTCCTCGCCCTGCTCGCCGGCCATGCCTCCGCCGTCCCACAGGCCCCAGGAGACCGAAGTGGCGGTCAGTCCCTCCGCCCGGCGCTGTTCGGCCAGTGCGTCCAGTGCGGCGTTGGCGGCTCCGTATGCGCTCTGCCCGCCACTCCCCCACACCCCGGCGCCCGACGCGTACAGCACGAACGCGTCCAGCTCCTTCTCCCTGGTGAGGTCGTGCAGATGCCGCGCCCCGACGACCTTGCCCGAGAGAACGGCGGCGAGTCCCCCCACATCCGTCTCTGCCAACGGCGCCGAATGCGGGACACCGGCGGCGTGGAACACCGCTGACAGCGGCTGCCCGGCCGGCAGGGCGTCCAGCACGTCCCGCAACGCGTCCCGGTCCGTCACGTCGCAGGCCGCGACGGTCACCTCTGCGCCCAGTTCCTTGATCTCCGCTGACAGTTCCGCAGCTCCTGGCGCGCTCTCGCCCCGTCGCCCGGCCAGAATGATGTGCTCGGCGCCGTTGCGGGCCAGCCACCGCGCCAGATGGCCTCCGAGGGATCCGGTTCCGCCGGTCACCAGAATTGTGCCGTGCGGCTGGTAACCGCCCTTCGCGGCCCGGCGGGCGGATGCGGAAGGGCTGGAGGCGGGCAGCAGCCTGCGGCCGTACGCGCCCGACGCGCGCAGCGCCACCTGGTCCTCGGCACAGGTCTCCGACAGCACTCGCACGAGCTGCCGCCCTTGCCGTCCGGCATCCCGCGCCGCCCGGGGAAGGTCCACCATCCCGCCCCACCGGGTGGGGAGTTCGAGTGCCGCACAGCGGCCCAGGCCCCAGACCTGGGCGCCGGCTGACGACGGGCGCTCGGCGGGGGACACCGCGACCGCCCCACGGGTCACGACCCACAGCTTCGGCTCCACGCCCCGGGCCACGTCCACGTCAAGATCCGCGCACGCCTGCGCGAGCAGCATCGTGCCTGCCGTGGCGCAGTCGACACCCGGATGATCCGGGTGCTGCCGCTCATCGGTGCTCAGGAGGGACAGGATCCCGACAGGGGGTTCCTGTTCTTCGGCCGCGGTGGTGGTGAGCCGCGCCGACAGGTCGGCGCGGTCCGTCGCCGACACGTCGACCGTGAGACGGGAGACCGTGGCGCCGTGGGTGGTGAGGGTTTGCTGGACGTCGTGGGCGACACGCGTGGCGTCCGCGTCCAGGTGTTCGGGCACGACGAGCAGCCACCGGCCGTCCACACGCACCGACTCCGGCAACGACAGGCCCTTCCACGCCACGCGGTAACGCCAGCTCTCGATTCCTGACGCTGCGGCGGACTCGGTCACCGTCGTGGAGGGGCTTGACTCGAGCCAGTAGCGCTGGCGTTGGAAGGGGTAGGTGGGCAGGTCGATGACGCGGGCGCCGGTACCGTCGAAGAGCGCCGGCCAGGTCACATCGACGCCCTGGACGAACGCCTCCGCCACCGAGGTCAGGAAACGCCGCAGGCCGCCCTCCTCACGGCGCAGCGAACCCACCGCACACACCTGCCGGCCCACCGACTCCGCCGTCTCCTGCACCGCCCCCGTCAACACCGGATGCGCACTGGCCTCCACGAACACCGCACAACCATCAGCCAGCAGCCGCTCGACCGTCTCCTGGAACCGCACCGGCCGACGCAGATTCCTCAACCAGTACCCCGCATCCAACGACGCGGTGTCGACCGCCGCGGCCTCCACCGTCGAATAGAACGGCACC